>NZ_JAFEVQ010000010.1:0-123982 GCF_020882855.1 Curtobacterium sp. GD1
GGCCAACCGCGCCCGCGCGCCCGGTTGGCCCCCGCGCCCGATCCGGTAGTACAGTCGGGGCCGCTCCGGAACACGCAACGCCGCTCGGACGGCGAACCAGCCGACCGCCGGGGCACCGTGCAGCATCCCGCACGGCGGCGGGAAACCTGGAGCATCGTGTCGAACGCGACAACGCAGCACGGCGAAGACCGTGCCTTCAAGGGGAAGGTCACGCTGTTCGCCATCGCGGCAGCGGTCGGCGGCTTCCTCTTCGGATTCGACTCGTCCGTCATCAACGGTGCGGTCGAGGCAATCAAGGGCGAGTTCGGCCTGTCCGAGGCCGCGAGCGGCTTCGCCGTCGCCTCGGCACTCATCGGCTGCGCGTTCGGCGCCTACTTCGCCGGCCGCCTCGCGGACCGCTGGGGTCGCACGCGCGTCATGTTCTGGGCCGCCGTCCTGTTCTTCGTGAGCTCGATCGGCAGCGCGTTCGCGTTCGCCACCTGGGACCTCGTGATCTGGCGCCTCGTCGGCGGTCTGGGCATCGGCACCGCGTCGGTCATCGCGCCGGCGTACATCTCCGAGGTCTCGCCGAAGGCCATCCGCGGTCGCCTGGCCTCGTTCCAGCAGCTCGCGATCACGCTCGGTATCTTCGCCGCACTCCTGTCCGACCAGCTCTTCGCGGTGACCGCCGGCGGCGCCTCGGAGCAGGTGCTCGGCCTCGCCGCGTGGCGCTGGATGTTCCTGGTCGGCGTGATCCCCTCGGTCGTGTACGGCGTCCTCGCCATCACGCTCCCCGAATCGCCGCGCTTCCTCCTCGCCAAGGGCAGGACGGACGACGCGCGCGAGGTGATGGGCAAGATCGTGCCGCGCGACACGGTGAACACCAGCCTCGAGGAGATCCAGGACGGCATCAAGAAGGAGGCCAGCGAGAAGAAGGGCTCCATCCGGGGCAACCGCTTCGGACTCCAGCCGATCGTCTGGGTCGGCATCATCCTCGCGGTGCTGCAGCAGTTCGTCGGCATCAACGTGATCTTCTACTACTCGACGACGCTCTGGCAGGCGGTCGGCTTCAAGGAGGACCAGTCCTTCCTCATCTCGACCATCACCTCGGTCGTGAACGTCGCCGTCACCTTCATCGCGATCTTCACGGTGGACAAGCTCGGTCGGAAGCCGTTGCTCATCGCGGGTTCGACGGGCATGTTCGTGTCGCTGCTGATGGTCGCGATCGCGTTCTCGCAGGCGACGATCGTGAACGGCGAGCCGAACCTCCCCGGTGCGTGGGGCGTCATCGCGCTGATCTTCGCGAACCTCTTCGTCGTGTCGTTCGGTGCCACGTGGGGTCCGCTCATGTGGGTCCTGCTCGGTGAGATGTTCCCGAACCGCATCCGTGCGACGGCACTCGGCATCGGGTCCGCGGCGAACTGGATCGCGAACTTCCTCGTCACCATCACGTTCCCCGTCCTGTCCGGCTTCAACCTGACCGTGACCTACGGCATCTACGCGCTGTTCGCCCTGCTCTCCCTGTTCTTCGTCATCGCGAAGATCCCGGAGACCAAGGGCCGCTCCCTCGAGGAGATGGGCATCACGGCCGAGGGCGACACGGTGGACGCCAAGGCCTGACGCACCAGCGTCACCACCGTCCAGGAGGCGCGGTGCGGGTCCGACCCGCACCGCGCCTCCTGTGCGTCCACCGTCTGCTAACATCTCCTCAGCAGTGCGCTCCGGCGCGCTGACTTCGCGTGTCCACAGCGCCGTCACCGGCGCGGCACCCGACCATCGGTCTCGCTCTCACGAGCGGGCGGTCGCGTGCCAGGGCACCAGGGACCACGACCGACGGTCGTGATCGACACAACCGCAACAGGTCCGCAGCGACGTGCGAGAGCACGGCTGCGCGCCGAGAAGACAGAAGGAGGACGGCACATGGCCGTCGTCACCATCCGCCAGCTGCTCGACAGCGGCGTCCACTTCGGACACCAGACCCGTCGGTGGAACCCGAAGGTGAAGCGATTCATCCTCGCCGAGCGCTCCGGCATCCACATCATCGACCTGCAGCAGTCGCTGGCCTTCATCGACCGCGCGTACGACTTCGTCAAGGAGACGGTCGCGCACGGTGGCACGATCCTCTTCGTGGGCACCAAGAAGCAGGCCCAGGGCTCCATCGCCGAGCAGGCGACCCGCGTCGGCCAGCCGTACGTCAACCAGCGTTGGCTCGGCGGTCTGCTCACGAACTTCCAGACGGTCTCCAAGCGCCTCGCGCGCATGAAGGAGCTCGAGGAGATCGACTTCGACGACACGACGAAGGGCTTCACCAAGAAGGAGCTCCTCATCAAGAAGCGCGAGCTGGACAAGCTCCACAAGACCCTCGGTGGTATCCGCAACCTCACGCGGACCCCGAGCGCGCTCTGGATCGTCGACACCAAGAAGGAGCACCTCGCCGTCGACGAGGCGCAGAAGCTCGGTATCCCGATCATCGGCATCCTCGACACCAACTGCGACCCCGACGAGATCACGTACCCGATCCCGGGCAACGACGACGCGATCCGCTCCGTCGGTCTCCTCACCCGCATCGTCGCCGACGCCGCGGCCGAGGGCCTGAAGACCCGCCACAACGGTGGCGACGACGAGGCTGCGGCCGAGCCCCTCGCCGAGTGGGAGCAGGAGCTCCTCGGTGGCGAGACCGCCGCGCCGGCGGCTGCGACCGCGGCGCCCGCCGCCGCCGAGGCCGAGACCCCGGTCGAAGAGAACGACGCTGACGCGCAGGTCGCCGCGAAGGAGATCGGCGAGCCGATCGCCGACGACGCGAAGAACGCAGAGCCGACGGCCGAGGCCGAGGCCGCTGCGGAGACCACCCCCGCCGAGTGACCATCGGGGGCGTCGGGCCGATCGGTCCGGCGCCCCTGCTCCACTCTCCACAAACGCTCAGTCCAGAAAGGACTCCAGTCAATGGCCAACTACAGCCTTGCTGACGTGAAGAAGCTCCGCGAGGAACTCGGGGCCGGCATGATGGACGCGAAGACCGCGCTCGTCGAGGCCGACGGCGACTACGACAAGGCCGTCGAGCTGCTCCGCATCAAGGGCGCGAAGGCCGTCGCCAAGCGCGACGACCGTGCGACCTCCGAGGGTGTCGTCGTCGCGTCGACCGACGGTGGCGCCGCGACCGTCGTCGAGCTCGCGAGCGAGACCGACTTCGTCGCGAAGAACGAGAAGTTCACCACCCTCGCCGACAAGGTCGTCGCCGCGGTCGCCGCCGCCGGTGCCGCCGACGTCGAGTCCGGCAACGCCGCGCCGCTGGACGGCAAGACGGTCGCCGAGGTCATCGACGAGGCTGCCGCCGCGCTCGGTGAGAAGCTCGCGCTCCGCACGGTCACCCGTGTCGAGGGCGACGCCTTCGAGGTCTACCTGCACAAGACCAGCCAGGACCTCCCGCCGCAGATCGCCGTCGTCATCGCCTACTCGGGCTCCGACGCGGCCGAGGCCCGTTCCATCGCGCAGCACGTCGCGTTCGCGAACCCGACCTACCTCACGCGGGACGAGATCCCGGCCGAGGCGATCGAGAAGGAGCGCGCGACCGTCGAGGCGATCACGCGCGAGGAGGGCAAGCCGGAGGCCGCCCTGCCGAAGATCGTCGAGGGTCGCCTCAACGCCTACCGCAAGCAGGTCGCGCTCCTCGACCAGGACTACGCGAAGGACAACAAGATCTCCGTCGCGAAGGCCGCCGAGAACGCCGGCATCACGATCCAGGGCTTCGCCCGCGTCAAGGTCGGCGCGTAACGAACCCGTGACGGGGCTCGGAACCACCAGGTTCCGGGCCCCGTTTTCGCGCGCCGACACGCGCGAGCACCGACTGGAGGCGCGACCCGCCTCCGCCGGACCGGCTGCGGCCGGGTAGATTCCCACGAGACATTCGACGAAGGGTGCGACCACATGACGAACGAGAAGACCGGACGCCGCCGGGTCCTGCTGAAGCTGTCGGGGGAGGCGTTCGGTGCCGGTTCGCTCGGTGTGAACCCGGACGTCATCAGCACGATCGCGAAGGAGATCGCGGTCGCCGCGCAGGAGGTCGAGGTCGCGATCGTCGTCGGCGGCGGGAACTTCTTCCGCGGCGCCGAGCTCTCCCAGCGGGGCATGGACCGCGGGCGCGCCGACTACATGGGCATGCTCGGGACCGTCATGAACGCCCTCGCGCTGCAGGACTTCCTCGAGCAGGCCGGAGCCGCCACGCGGGTGCAGTCGGCGATCAGCATGACCCAGGTCGCCGAGCCGTACATCCCGCGGCGTGCCGAGCGGCACCTCGAGAAGGGGCGCATCGTCATCTTCGGTGCCGGGGCGGGCCTGCCCTACTTCTCGACCGACACGGTCGCCGCGCAGCGTGCCCTCGAGATCGACGCGCAAGAGGTCCTCGTCGCCAAGAACGGCGTCGACGGCGTCTACACGGCGGACCCGAAGAAGGACGCCACGGCGGAGAAGCTCCACCACGTCACCTACCAGGACGCGCTCCTGAAGGGCCTCAAGGTCGTCGACGCCACCGCGTTCTCGCTCTGCATGGACAACGGCATGCCGATGCACGTCTTCGGCATGGAGGGCGACGGCAACGTCGCCGCCGCGATCCGGGGCGAGCGCATCGGCACGGTGGTCAGCAACTGACCCCGTCCGCTGACTAGACTCGACGCCAGTACCGAAGGAGTAACACCGTGATCAGTGATGTCCTGACCGAAGCCACCGAGAAGATGGCGAAGGCGGTCGAGGTCGCCAAGGACGACTTCTCGACCGTCCGCACCGGCCGCATCAACGCGGCGCTCTTCCAGAAGATCCCGGTCGAGTACTACGGCACGCCGACGCCGCTCGCGCAGCTCGCGTCGCTGCAGACCCCCGAGGCCCGCACGCTCATCGTGACGCCGTACGACAAGACGGCGCTCAAGGAGATCGAGCGCGCGATCGCGACGTTCCCGAACCTCGGCGCCAGCCCGACGAACGACGGTGACATCGTCCGCGTGACGATCCCGGAGCTCACGCAGGACCGCCGCAAGGAGTTCGTCAAGCTCGTCCGGAGCAAGGGCGAGGACCACAAGGTCGTCATCCGCAACATCCGCCGCAAGGCCAAGGACGACCTCGACGCGCTGAAGGGCGAGATCTCGGACGACGAGATCTCCCGTGGCGACAAGGACCTCGAAGCCCTGACGAAGAAGCACGTCGACCAGATCGACGACTCGCTGAAGAAGAAGGAAGCCGAACTCCTCGAGGTCTGATGCACCGTCCGGACCAGGGCGGTGACCGCCCCACAGCAGAGAAGCGTTCCGCCAAGGGGCTGCGTCAGGACTTCGACGCGCGCGCACGAGCCGCACGCACCGACTTCGAGGCGCAGCTCCGGCAGCGGAAGGCCGACTTCGGCGCCCGCAACGAGGCGCTGACGGCGCGCACCGGACGCAACCTGCCGGCCGCGATCGGGATCGCCCTGGCGTTCGCGGTCGTGATGCTCGGCTCGTTGCTCATCTGGAAGCCGTCGTTCATGGTCGTCGGGGCGTTCCTGCTCGGCGTCGGCGTCTACGAGCTCGCGAGCGCCATGCGGTTCGCCGGGCGCGACGTGCCGCGCATCCCGAGCGTCATCGTCAGTGTGGCGATCGTGCCGGCGGCGTTCATCGGCGGTCAGATCCCGGCGCTGTTCACGCTCCTCGGCGGCATCGTGTTCATCAGCCTCTGGCGCCTGGTCGAGGTCGCGATCGCGCGTCCGAAGCCGGCCGCGGGCAACGTGGTGCGGGACCTCACGAACGGCTTGTTCGTGCAGGCCTACATCACGCTCCTCGGCGCCTGCGTCGTGCTGCTGGCGGCACAGCCCAGCGGGCAGCTCTGGGTGATCGGCTTCATCCTCGTGGTCGTCGCGGTCGACACCGGCGCGTACGCCACCGGGCTCAACCTCGGCAAGCACCCGATGGCGCCGCGGATCAGCCCGAAGAAGACGTGGGAGGGCTTCGCCGGCTCGGTCGCCGCCAGCATCATCGTCGGCATCCTCGTCTCGTGGCTCATGCTCGGGCTGCCCTGGTGGACGGGCATCATCCTCGGCGTGCTCATCTCCGGGTCCGCCACGCTCGGCGACCTCACCGAGTCGATGATCAAGCGCGACCTCGGCATCAAGGACATCTCGTCGTTCCTGCCCGGGCACGGTGGACTCCTCGACCGCATCGACAGCATCCTGCCGTCCGCCGCCGTCGCCTACGTGCTGTACCTCGTCGTCAACCACTGAACGGACCCCTGGCCCACGCCCCAGCGCGTCCAGGTCACACCATGGTCCGGTCCTGGCAGAATGTCGCCGTGGCCACCACCTTCCCGAACGCAGACCGCTCCGCCCTCGGATACGACGTCGACGAGGTCGAGCGCTTCCTCGAGGACGCCCGCCGCGCCTACACGGCGAACGACACCGCTCCGGCGATCGAGGCCGCGAAGATCCGGGCCACCGCCTTCTCGATGCGCAAGGGCGGCTACTCCACCGCACACGTCGACGCCGCACTCGAACGGCTCGAGGACGCCTTCGCGGCTCGTGAGCGCGAGCGGGAGATCGCGGACATCGGGCAGAAGGCCTGGTACGCCGAAGCCCGGTCGAAGGCCTCCGACGTCGTGGCGCGTCTCGAGCGTCCGGACGGGCAGCGGTTCGGTCGCGTCAGCTTCCTCGGCACCGGGTACCACCCGAAGGACGTCGACGCCTTCGCGAAGCGGCTCGAGGGCTACTTCCGCGACGGCAAGCCGCTCAGCCTGACCGAGGTCCGCTCGATCGTCTTCCGACCGAAGCACGGCGGCTACCGCGAAGCACAGGTCGACGCGCTGCTCGACGCCGTCGTCGAGGTCATGCTCGCTGTCCGCTGACGACGCGCTGGTGGCGGGTGCTTCGCTTTCCGTGATCGTTCCGTTATCCTGGTCGAACTCATGGGCAGGCACACGGCAGACATCAGCTCCGACCGCGATACCCGCGAGCACCTCGGCCTCACGGCCGCCGGTGAGCGCCGCGCGGCACTGAACCGAACCCGCACGGCGGAGAACTCGGTCCTCCCGGCGAACCCGACGGTGGTCACGGCATCGGTGCCGACCGCTCCGGCCGTCGCCCCCAAGTCGGTCGCGGCGAACCGCGTGTCGGACACGACGGACGCGCAGGCGTCGGTCGCCCACGCGGTGCCCGCCACCCCTGCCGACCCCCGCATCGTCAAGCAGCGTCGTGCCCGTGCGGTCGCCGCAGCCGCGAAGCCGTCGTCGTCCCCGCAGAGCATGAACACCTTCGTGCGCAAGCGCGCTGCGGTGCCGGTGCTGTCCTTCTTCGCGGTGTCCGGCATCGTCGTCGGCTCGCTGTTCAACCCGCTGCAGCCCGACGTGGCCCAGGCAGCGGTCTCCGCTCCGGTGCTCGTCAAGGCGCCGGCGGCCCCGCAGGAGTACACGGCGCACGGCACCTACGCCGCGTTCGACGTCTCCCGCGACGCGTACGGCGTGACGCTCCCGAAGCCCAAGGTCGTCGAGAAGCCGAAGACCGAGACCGAGACCACGGATGCCGACGCGGACACCGCCACGGACGAGACCGCCTCGGTGAGCGCCTCGAACACCCTCGCGGCGACCGCTGCGACGCCGGACCCGGGCAGCGCCCAGGCCATCGCGCAGGAGATGGTGGCCGCGCGCGGCTGGGGGACCGACCAGTACAACTGCCTCGTCTCGCTCTGGAACAAGGAGTCGGGCTGGCGCGTGAACGCGTACAACCCGAGCGGTGCCTACGGCATCCCGCAGGCGCTCCCCGGCAGCAAGATGGCCACGGCCGGCGCTGACTGGCAGACGAACCCGGCGACGCAGATCACCTGGGGCCTCAACTACATCTCCGGCGTCTACGGCACGCCGTGCGGTGCCTGGGGCCACAGCGTCGCGAACAACTGGTACTGATCGGCTGAACGCAGGTGCCGCGGAGCAACCGGCCGCGACGCCCTCGGGGCCGCGGTCCCGAGCAGGACGACGAGCCCACCGGTCTCGACCGGATGATGAGCTCGTGGAAGCGCACCGAGGTGCGCCGCGGCCGTGAGTACCTCGTGCAGCCCATCTCCGCCGCCTCGGCGCAGAAGGAGTACATCTGCCCGGGCTGCGGCGGCACGGTGCTGCCCGGCGTGGCGCACGTCGTCGTCTGGCGTGCCGACGGGGTCCTCGGGGACGAGGCCGACCTGGCGTCCCGCCGCCACTGGCACAACCACTGCTGGAGCATCGCATGACCACCGAGATCCGGTCGAACACCGAGCTGCCGGCCCGACGCACCGACATCGAGCTCGTCACGGACGACCACCTCACCCTGGTCGGAGAGCTCGCCGAGCCGCTGGAGCACGCTGCTCGCGGCACGATCGTCACGCTGCACCCGCTGCCGACCGCGCACGGTTTCATGGACTCGCACGTGCTGAAGAAGGCGGCGGCCCGGCTCCCGGCCCTCGCCGACATCGCGGTGCTCCGGTTCAACTTCCGCTCGGTGACGTCCCCGCGCGGCACGTCCGAGGGCGTCTTCGGCGACGGCGTCTCCGAGGGGTTCGACCTGCGCGCCGCCGTCACGGACGTCGTCGACCGCGGTCTGCCGACACCGTGGCTCGTCGGGTGGTCGTTCGGCACCGAGGTGATCCTCAAGCACGCGCTCGAGCACGTCGAGGCCGGCCGGGTCGCCGGTGTCGTCCTGCTCTCGCCGCCGCTGCACCGCACCACCGACGACGAGATCGCGCGCTGGGCGGAGGTGTCCGTCCCCGTCGTGGCCCTCGTCCCCGAGCACGACGACTTCCTGCAGCCGGACGAGGCGGCACGTCGCTTCGCCATCGCGCCGAACGTCCGTGTCGTCCCGGTGGAGGGGGCGAAGCACCTCTGGGTGGGGGAGAAGTACGTCCGGATCGTGCTCGACGCGGTCGCGGACCTCGTCGTGCCGGGCAGTGCACCGCTGCCGACGCACGTCGCCGACTGACGGACGGGCCGGGTCGCGGGGAACGGGTCGCGTCGCCGACGCGGGCCGGTCCAGGAGGCGCGGGTCGCGCCTCCTGGACCGGCCGACGCTCAGCGCGTGGTCGCGTCCTCGTCGTCGGTGACCGACTCGTCGTCGGGCTCGATCACGAGCTCGGCCGGCTCCGCGGCGTCGACCGACGGTGCGGCGCCGAGCAGGCCGGTCGCGTTGGTCAGGACCCCGCGGAGGTTCTCGAGGTAGCCGGCGACGGCGTCGCGTTCGGTCCGGATGGCCGCGAGGCGGTCCTCGGACTCGGCGATGATGCCGGCGGTGCGCTCCTCGGCGTCAGCGATCATCTTGTGCACGCGGTCCTGGGCGTCCGCGACGATCGTACGTGCGTGCTCCTGCGCGTCCGAGGTGCTGGAGCGCTCGAGGTCGTCAGCCTCCTGCTGGAGGCGCTCGGCCCGTTCGCGTGCCTCGGTCGCGCGGCGCGTCGCCTCGGCGAGCTGCAGGTTCGCCTCGTCGAGGTACTTCTGCGTCTCGGTGACGGTGTCGTGGTGCTTCTGCAGGTAGTCCTGCTCGGCGTCGTCACGTCGGGCGGCGAGTTCCGACTCGAGGGTCGTGCGGGCCTCGTCGCGTTCGCGGGCGATCTCGGCACGGACCTCGTCGCGCTCGCGGGTGAGGTCGGCACGGGCCGTGTCGATCTCCTGCCGGAGCGCCGTGCGCTCGGCCTCGAGCGTGCCGAGCTCGGCGGTGCGGCGGTCGGCGATCTCGGTGTCGACCTCGGCGTGTTCGCGTTCGCGGCGGGCGGCGAGTTCGTTCTCGTGCTCGCGGGCGGCGCGTTCCGCGGTCGCCTCGGCCTCGGCGCGCTCCCGCTCGATGCGCGTCGCGTGCTCGTCGAGTTCGCGGGCGATGCGGTCCGCGGTCTCCTGCACCAGCCGGGCGTTCTCGGTGCGGGTCTGCTCCTCGTCGACGCGGAGCTGGGCGCGTGCGGCCTCGATCTCCTGCTCGAGCGCGGCGCGGGCCGAGGCGAGTTCGCGGTCCCACTCGGCGCGGGCGGCCGCGAGTTCCTCGTCGAGGACACGGCGGCGGTCGCCGAGCTCGGCGTCGAGCTCGGCGCGACGGCGGTCGACCTCGGCGGCGAGGTCGGCGCGTCCGGTCTCGAGCTCGAGCGCGTGGGCCTGCTGCTCGTCGTCGCGTTCACGGTGCCAGGCGGCGCGACCCTCGGCGATCTCGCGCTCGAGGGCGTCGCGGCGGGTGGTCTCGTCGCGGTCGAGGTCCTCGACACGGCGGGCGTGGTCGGCCTCGAACACGCTGCGGCGGTGCTCGGTCTCGCGGACGAGGTCGGCGGCGGCGCGACGGGCCTCGGCGGACTCGCGCTGGGTGATCTCGCGGAGCTCGGCGACCTCGTGCTCGACCTGGGCGCGCAGAGCGTTCGTCTCGCGGATCGCGACCGAGCGGACCTCGGCCGCCTCGGTCACGGCGGCACCGCGGATCGCGGCGGCCTCGTTGCGGGCGTCCTGCGTCAGGAGCCCGGCCTCGGCGCGGGCGCGTTCGACGGTGTCGGCCGACTCGGCGCGGGCACGGGTGAGCTCGTTCGTCGACCGGGTGCGGGCGTCCTCGAGCGTGTCGCGGGCTTCGTCCTGCGCCTCGCGCAGGGTGCGGTCGGCCTCGGCACGGCTCGAGGCGCGGAGCCGCTGCGCGTCGATGTCGGCCTGGCTGATGAGCCGCGTGGACTGTTCCTCAGCGACGCGGAGGGTCGACTCGAGACGGGTGCCGAGTCCGCTGTACGTGGGGGTGCCGGCCTCGTCGAGCTCGCCCTGCAGCTCGGAGACGCGCGCCTGCAGGAGGCGGATCTCCTTCGCGGCGTCGGCCCGGTCGTTGTTCGACTTGATGAGCTCGCGGCGCAGATCGTTCAGCGAGCGGTCCACGTCTTCGCGGCGGTACCCGCGCAGCTCGGTCCCGAACTCTGCCTCGTCGTTCGCCACGTGTTCGCTCCTGGGTGCTCGGCGGAGGGCACAGGGAAGGCCCGGCACGATTGTAGTGGCGTGCGGAGACGGTGGGCTGTGACCGCGGACAGCGGTGGGGGATGCGGCGTCCAGACTCCCTCGCTATCCTGGAGCGCTGATTCGCGCGCCGACACCCCCACCCCGGCGCGGTAGGGAGAAGATCCGTGCGATTCGTCCTGGCGATCGTCAGTTTCGTCATCGGGCTGCTGCTCGTCGCCCTCGCGGTCGGCCAGCGGACCGTGTTCGAGCCACCGTCGTCGCTCGTCGCGGCATCGTCCTCGAAGAGCTCCGCCCCGGTCACCGTGATCCCGGGCTCGACGCTCAACGCCAACCCCGGCTACCAGCGCATCAACGTCTCCGGCTCGGGCAAGGTGTTCGCGGCCTACGGCAAGACGAGCGACGTCGACGCCTGGATCGGCGACGCGAAGCACACGACGATGCGGTTCGACGCCGAGCAGGCGAAGCTCGTCGGCCGCACGACCGGCTCCGAGTCCACCGTGCCGGACCCCGCGGGAAGCGACCTCTGGTACCAGGAGTACGACAGTGCCGGACAGTTCACGGTCCGTCTGCCCGAGGACGTCAGCGTGATCATCGTCGGCGACGGTACGGCCGCGGCCCCGAGCGACGTCTCGGTCACGTGGCCGCGCGACACCGCGACGCCGTCGGTCGGTCCGCTCCTCGTCGCCGGTGGCGTGTTCCTGGTCGGCGGCATCGTCCTGCTCGTCTGGGCGTTCGTGCACCAGCGTCGTGGTCGCGGACCGCGCCGCCGCAGCGGGGGCTCCCGTCCGCCGCGCGTGCGTGCCTCACGCCGGGCCGCGGCCGCCGGCGCCCAGGTACCGGTCCGCGGTCGTCGCGGCCGCCGGGCGTTCGTGGCGATCCCGGTCCTGCTCGTCGGGGCCCTCGGTCTCGCCGGCTGTTCGTCCGACTACTGGCCGCAGGGGGCGTCCGCGGCCAGCCCGACGCCCACCGCGACGGCGACCGGGACGGCTGCGCAGGCCGAGCCGACCGCCGCCACGAAGCAGCAGATCACCCGGATCGTCCAGCGGGTCGCGTACGTGGCGAAGCGTGCCGACGACGCTCGCGACGCGAAGCTCGCCGAGCAGCGCTTCACCGGTGCGGCCCTCGACCTGCGCGCGGCGAACTACACGATCCGCGGCAAGGACTCGGACGTCGACGCCCCGCCGACGATCTCGGGGGAGCAGGTGTGCGTGGCGCTGCCGCAGCAGACCGACTCGTGGCCGCGTACCGTGTTCGCGGTCGTCGCCGAGGACTGCGACGCGAAGTCGGCCCCGCAGGCGCTGACGCTCGTGCAGGACTCCGCCCGCGACGACTACAAGGTCGCCTACGACGTCTCGCTCGAGGCGGCGGCGAAGATCCCGAGCCTCGCGCCCACGTCGATCGGCGCCGCCCTGCTCGCGTCGAACACGAAGCTGCTCGCCATCGCACCCGACGAGATCGCGAAGGCGTACGGCGACATCCTCTCGAAGGACAAGGACAGCTCGTACGCGTCGCTGTTCCAGGCGGACGGCGACGGCCTCCGGTCGACCATCGGCAAGGCCTACAAGGACAAGAAGTCCGAGTCGCTGCCGGACACCGCGAAGATCGAGTACTCGTCCGAGGTCCCCGACGACAGCGCCGTGGCGATCGCGACGGACGGTGCCGGAGCGCTCGTGTCCGCCGACCTGAACGAGGTCGAGAAGGTCACGCCCACCGCGGCCGGCGCCGAGGTGAACACCGAGGGTGCTGTGAAGGCGCTCTCCGGTGTCGACTCCAGCACGAAGGGCATCAGCGCGACCTACGGCGTGCAGCTGCTCTTCTACGTGCCCCCGGTGGGCACCGATGACAAAGTGGTCCTGCTCGGGTTCACGCAGGGCCTGACAGCAGCGAGTGAGGTGCAATGACCAACGTCCCCCCGACCCCGTCCGGTCTCCGCGGAGCCGTCGACCTGTCGTCCCTGGTGGACCGCGCCCAGCGGCCGCCCCAGCCCGGCGGTGCCGCTGCCGGCGGCCCCGGGTCCGGCGTCGCCGCCGGTGCTCCCGGCAGCGAGACCGGTGCCGACCTGACCGTCCCGTCGCTCGTCCTCGACGTCACCGACCAGACCTTCCAGGACGTCCTGCAGCTCTCCACGATCGTCCCCGTGATCGTCGACATCTGGGCCGAGTGGTGCGGGCCGTGCAAGCAGCTCTCGCCGATCCTCGAGCAGCTCACCGCCGAGTACGACGGCCGCGTGCTGCTCGCGAAGGTCGACGCCGACACGAACCCGCAGCTCGTGCAGGCGTTCCAGGCGCAGTCGATCCCGACCGTGGCCGCGCTCATCGGCGGACGCCCCCTCGGGCTCTTCGTCGGTGCGCTGCCCGAGGCGCAGGTCCGCGACGTCTACGAGCAGGTCCTCGCCGCTGCCGCCGAGAACGGTGTCTCCGGCCGCGTCACGGTCGACGGAGCGGCCCCGGCCGACGCCGTCGAGCAGGGCGAGTCCGAGCCGGAGCCGCTGCCGCCGCACCACCAGGCCGCGTACGACGCGATCGAGCAGGGCGACTACGCCACCGCGATCCAGGAGTACAAGACCGCGATCGCGCAGGACCCGCACGACCAGATGGCCGTCGCCGGGCTCGCACAGGTGTCGCTGCTCGACCGGCTGAACGGTCGCACCGCGGACGACATCCGGGCTGCTGCGGCCGCCGGGCCCTCCGACGTGCAGGCGCAGCTCGCGGTCGCCGACCTCGACATCTCCGGCGGGCACGTCGACGACGCGTTCGGCCGGCTGCTCGACCTCGTCCCGACGGTGTTCGGGGACGAGCGCGAGGCGCTCCGCGTGCGGCTCGTCGAGTACTTCGAGCTGATCGGCACCGAGGACCCGCGCGTGGTCGCCGCGCGCCGGCGTCTGGCGAGCGCGCTGTACTGAGCGCCGACGCAGGCGTCGAACCACGAAACCGACGTCGAACCAGGGTCGCACCCTGGTTCGATGTCGGTTTCGTGGTTCCACACCGTGGTCCTGCGCCGCGGTCGTGGTCGCGTCCGGGACGCGACCGCACGACGGACGGGAGGCGCGGTGCCAGCCGGCACCGCGCCTCCCGTCCGTCGTGTGCGCGGGGCTAGCGCGCCAGCTTCAGCCAGACCGCGCCGAGCGGCGGCACCACGAGGTGCGCGGACGCCGGACGCCCCGCCCACGGGGTGTCCTCGGCCGTGACCACGCCGAGGTTCCCCACGCCCGACCCGCCGTACTCCGCGGCATCGGTGTTCAGGACCTCGTGCCAGGCACCGGCCGCCGGCAACCCGAAGCGTCGCTCGACCGGCACGCCGGAGAAGTTCACGAACACCGCGAGCCGGTCGTCGCCGTCCTTCCGCAGGAACCCGAGCGTCGAGTGCGGTGCGTCGCCACCCTCGATCCACTCGAAGCCGTCGGCCGTGGCGTCGTGCGTCCAGAGCGCCGGCGTCTCGCGGTACACCCGGTTGAGCGAGGACACGAGGTCCTGCACTCCGCGGTGCCCCGGGTCGTCGAGGAGCCACCAGTCCAGCCCGCGCGCCTCGGACCACTCGCTGGGCTGGGCGAACTCCTGCCCCATGAAGAGCAGCTGCTTGCCGGGGTGCGCCCACATGAACGCGAGGTAGGCCCGCACGTTCGCGAGCTTCTGCCACTCGTCGCCGGGCATCTTGCCGTAGAGCGATCCCTTGCCGTGCACGACCTCGTCGTGGCTGATCGGCAGGGTGAACTGCTCGCTGAACGCGTACACGAACGAGAAGGTGATCTCGTCGTGGTGGTAGCTCCGGTACGCCGGGTCGCGCTCGATGTACTGCAGGGTGTCGTGCATCCAGCCCATGTTCCACTTCTGGCCGAACCCGAGACCGCCCGCGCTGGTCGGCTGCGTGACGCCCGGCCACGAGGTGCTCTCCTCGGCGATCATCACGATGCCCGGGTAGCGCTTGTACGCGGTGGCGTTCGTCTCCTGCAGGAAGGAGATCGCCTCGAGGTTCTCGCGTCCGCCGTGGATGTTCGGCAGCCACTCGGTGCGCGAGTAGTCGAGGTACAGCATCGAGGCGACGGCGTCCACGCGGAGCCCGTCGATGTGGAACTCCTCGAGCCAGTAGAGCGCGTTCGCGACGAGGAAGTTGCGGACCTGCGGCTGCCCGAAGTCGAACACGTAGGTGCCCCAGTCGAGCTGCTCGCCACGGCGGGGGTCCGGGTGCTCGAACAGCGCGTAGCCGTCGAACTTCGCCAGCGCCCACTCGTCCTTCGGGAAGTGCCCGGGGACCCAGTCCATGATCACGCCGATGCCGGCGGAGTGCAGCCGGTCGACGAGGTACCGGAGGTCGTCGGGGGAGCCGAACCGGGCAGTCGGGGCGTAGTAGCCCGTGACCTGGTAGCCCCACGATCCGCCGAAGGGGTGCTCGGCGAGCGGCAGGAACTGCACGTGGGTGAAGCCCGTGTACTGGACGTGGCCGATGAGTTGGTCGGCGACCTCGCGGTAGGACAGCCCCGGACGCCACGAACCGAGGTGGACCTCGTAGACGCTCATCGGACGGTCGTGCGTGGTCGTCCGTGCCCGGTGCTCCATCCACTGCGCGTCGCCGTCGGACCACTCGTGGTGCGACTCGTCGATCACGGAGGCGGTCAGCGGCGGGACCTCGGTCCGCCGGGCGAACGGGTCGGCCCGCTCCACCCAGCCGGAGTCGGTGAGGAGCTGGAACTTGTACCGCTGACCGACGAGGGCGCCGGGCCAGAACAGCTCCCAGACACCGAGGTCGGTCAGGCGACGCATCGCGGTGGTGCGGCCTTCCCAGCCCTCGAAGTCACCGATCACCCGGGCTGCGGTCGCCCGCGGGGCCCAGAGCGTGAACGAGACGCCGTCCACGCCGTCGACCGTGGTGACGTGCGCGCCGAGGTGGTGCCACAGCTGCTCGTCACGGCCCTCGCCGAAGAGGTGCAGGTCGAGCTCGCCGATCGTCGGGGGGAACCGGTAGGCGTCGTCGGTCGTCCAGGTGATGTCGTCGCTGTCGGTCGACGGGTCCGGGTCGTAGTCGGCCTCGACCCGGTACCGTCCGAGCTCGCCGGGGGTCGCGCCGGCCCAGAGGCCGTCACCCTCGTGCGTGAGCTCGACGTCGTCGCCGTCCGGTCGGACGATCCGCACGGCGGTCGCGAGGTGGCGGACCACACGGACGCTCGTGCCGCCGTCGACGGGGTGCGGTCCGAGGACGTCGTGGGGCTGGGACCAGCGGGCCTCGGCGACCTGCTGGCGGAGCCACTCCTCGACGGGGGCGGGACGCGGGCCGGTCGTCCCCGGCGTGGTGTCGGTCGGACGGGAGGCGCGGGTCGACCCCGCCTCGCTCGTCGCGGCGAGCGGGCTGCCGCCTTCGCTGGTCGGCGCGTCCGCCCCGTCGCCGGGGCCGTCCGTGTCGCCCGCGTCGGCCGACGTCGTGACGCCGGTCGCGCCTCCTGTGCCGTCACCGGCGGCCGCGGACCGCTCGACGGACTCGACCGCCTCGACCGTGACGTGGCGCGGGTGGGCCGCGTCGGACGCGTGTCCGGCGAGCGTGGCCGATTCGGCGACGTCGCGGTCCGGCGCTTCCCGTCGGGCCGGGGGTGCACCCGGCAGGTCCTCGCCGGGCGCCGAGACACGTGGCTCGTAGCGGGGGGTCGCAGGCTCCGGCGATGCCGACGGACGCGGTCCTCCGGCTGCCGGCGTCTCCGGTGCGACGTGCTGCGCCGGGTGCGTCGGGCGCGGGGTGTCGGCCGGCATGCGGCGGGGCAGCACGGGCGGCGGGGGCGGCGGCACCGGCGGAACGCTCGGCCCCTGCCCCCGGTCGTTCGGCGCTGCCGTCGGTGCGTCGTCCTCGGGGTGGGTGTCGGTCATCGGTGGGGTCCCTCCACGACGAGCAGGTGCACGGGTTCCTGGAACGCGTCCAGGCGGACGTAGTTCGACGATCCCCAGACCCAGCGCTGGCCGGTCACGACGTCGCGGACGTCGAACGCCTGCTCCGGGTCGAGGCCGAGGGCGGCGAGGTCGAGGTGGACCGTGGTCTCACGGGCCGAGTGGGGGTCGACGTTCGCGACGACGATCACGGTGTCGTCGCGCCCGGAGCGGATGAACCGTCCGGGCAGGTGCTTGGAGTACACGACGATCGCCGGGTCCTCGGCGTCGTGCACGTGCAGGTTCCGGAGCTGGCGGAGCGCCGGGTGCGCCTGCCGGAAGCGGTTGAGCATCGTCACGTACGGCGCCAGGCTCGCACCCTCGGCCTCGGCCAGGGCGAAGTCACGCGGCTTGTACTCGTACTTCTCGTTGTCGATGTTCTCTTCCGAGCCGGGGCGTGCGACGTCCTCGAACAGCTCGTACCCGGAGTACATGCCCCACGTCGGCGCACCGGTGGCCGCGAGCGCCGCACGGATCTTGTACCCGGCGCGGCCGCCGAACTGCAGGTACTCGGTGAGGATGTCGGGCGTGTTCACGAACAGGTTCGGACGCAGGTACGCGCTCGTCTCGTGCGAGAGCTCGTCGAAGTAGTCGGCGATCTCGTCCTTCGAGTTCCGCCACGTGAAGTACGAGTACGACTGCTGGAACCCGACCTCGGCGAGGGCGCGCATCATCGCCGGGCGCGTGAACGCCTCGGCGAGGAACACGGTGTCGGGGTGCTCGTCGCGGATCTCGCGGATGACCCGCTCCCAGAACCAGAGCGGCTTGGTGTGCGGGTTGTCCACGCGGAAGATGCGGATGCCGAGGGCGATCCAGTGGCGCAGGACCCGCAGGACCTCGGCGACGAGCCCCTCGGGGTCGGTGTCGAACTGGATCGGGTAGATGTCCTGGTAGCGCTTCGGCGGGTTCTCGGCCGTGGCGATGGAGCCGTCCGCGCGCACTGTGAACCACTCGGGGTGCTCGGTGACCCAGGGGTGGTCGGGCGAGCACTGCAGGGCGAAGTCGAGCGCGACCTCCATCCCGGTGTTCTTCGCCGTCTCGACGAAGTCGCGGAAGTCGTCCTCGGTGCCGAGGTCCGGGTGGATGGCGTCGTGCCCGCCGTCGGGGCCGCCGATGGCCCACGGGCTGCCGGGGTCGTGCGGGCCGGGGGTGAGCGTGTTGTTCGGGCCCTTGCGCGCGGTCGTGCCGATGGGGTGGATCGGCGGGAGGTACACCACGTCGAAGCCCATGCGCGCGACGCCCGGGAGCCGTCGGGCCGCGGTGCGGAAGTCGCCGCTCTTCCACGAGCCGTCGGGGTTCTTCTTCGCGCCTTCGCTGCGGGGGAAGAACTCGTACCAGGCGCCGACACCGGCGCGGGTGCGCTCGACGTCGAGCAACTGCGTGGGCGAGTGCGTCCGGAGCGAGGTGAGCGGCGCTTCTTCGACCTCGCCCGTGATGCGCGGGTCGTCGACGGCGGCGAGTCGTTCGGCCGGGTCGAGGTCGGTGTCGCGGATGCGCGCCGCCGCACGCGTGGCGGCGGGGGAGTCGGTCTCGTCGGCGAGTCGGTCGAGGAGCGCCGCTCCGTCGAGCAGCGTGGCCTCGGTGTCGACGCCCGCGGCGATCTTCAGGCGGGCACCGTGCAGCCAGGACGACCAGTCGTCGGCGTAGGACTCGACGTGCCACGTCCACACACCGGTGTGGTCGACCTGGACGGTCGCCTCGTAGCGGTCGGTGCCCGGGGCGACGAGCACCATCGGGACGGTCCTGGTGCCGCCGTCCGGTCGTTCCAGGACGAGGTCGGCGCCGATGACACCGTGCCCTTCGCGGAAGACGGTCGCACCGAACGTGATCACCTCGCCGTCGAACGCCTTGCCGGGGAACCCGTTGGGCGTCGTGGGGGCGAGCTCGGTGATCGGGATGCGCCCGATCTTCGGTCGGCGGGGTCGGTCTGCAGTGGCCACGGAGCCGACGCTACCCGGCGAGCGCCTCCGCGTTCCCCGGAACGTGCCGTCCGTGGAGACCCGGGCGCGCCGTGGCGCTGTGGAGGAGCACCGCGCGACCGTCGTGCCGGAGCCGACCTGCGCCTCCTGGACCGGCCGCCGTCAGGCGATCTCGAACACGTGGATGCCCGGTCCGTACGCCGTGAACACCTGACCCGCGGGCCGGAGCCGCTCGTGGTCGCGGTGCTTCTCGCTGGACCACGCGAGCCGGTACCCGAGCACGTCCTCGCGCACGGGCAGCGTCATGTCCCGCGTGCGCCCACTGCCGTGCACCACCACGAGGACGCGGTCGAACGGCTCGTGCTCCGGCGTCGACTCGACGAAGTACTGCAGCGCGCGGTGGATCGGCTGGTCCCACCCCTCGGCCGTCATCGGGTGGCCGTCGGGCCCGTACCAGGACATCCGGGACGCGCCGGGGGTCTCCTGCCCCTCGACGCCGAACCGGGTCGGCCGGAGGGCGGGGTGCGCGGCGCGGAGCCGTGCGAGTGCGGAGACGGCCTCGGTCATCGCCTCGGCGTCCTCGTCGTCCGACCAGTCGACCGGGGTGAGGTCCTCGGACACCACGTAGGCGTTGTTGTTGCCGTGCTGCGTCCGGCTCCGCTCGTCGCCGGCGGTGAGCATCGGCACGCCCGCGGAGAGCATGAGCGTCGCGACGAGGTTCCGCATCGACCGGCCCCGCGCCGCCCGCACGCCGCGGTCGGCGGTGTCGCCCTCGATGCCGTGGTTGAACGAGCGGTTGTCGTTCGAGCCGTCGCGGTTCTCCTCGCCGTTCGCCTCGTTGTGCTTGCCGTCGTACGACACCAGGTCGAGCAGGGTGAAGCCGTCGTGGGCGGTGACGAAGTTGATGCCGGCGAGCGGCCCGCGTGCCGTGTCGAAGAGGTGGCGCGAGCCGGTCAGGGCCCCGGCGAGCGCGCCGATGCCGGTGGCGGGGGCGCCGTGGCGTCGCTCCTCGGCGATGTCGGTGAGCCAGAACTGCCGCACGGTGTTCCGGAAGCCGTCGTTCCACTCGCTCGTGCGCGCGCCGAACGAGCCCGTCTTCCACCCGTCCGGTCCGACGTCCCACGGTTCGGCGATGACCAGGGTGTCCTGCAGGTCAGGGTGGTTCCGGATCCGCTCGAGCAGCGGGTGCGACCGGTCGAACACGTGGTCGGCGTCGCGGCCGAGCGCCGCCATCAGGTCGAACCGGAACCCGTCGACCTGCACCTCGCGCGCCCAGTAGCGCAGGCTGTCGACGATGAGGTCGGCCGTGGCCTCGACCGAGGTGTCGAGGGTGTTCCCGCAGCCGGTGGTGTCGTAGTACGAGGCGCCGTCGGCGGTCCACCGGTAGCGGTTCGCCCCGTCGATGCCCCGGAGCGAGGTCGTCGGGCCGCCGAGGCCCTCTTCTGCGGTGTGGTTGTAGACGACGTCGAGGACGACCTGGATACCGGCGGCGTGCAGCAGTCGGACCATGCCCTTGAACTCGCGCAGCACCGCGGAGGCGCCCTCGGCCCGCGCACCGGGGGAGGCGTGGGCCGCGTGCGGCGCGAAGAACCCGAGCGTGTTGTAGCCCCAGGCGTTCTCGCGTCCGGCGTCCCGCAGCCACCGTTCGGTGTCGAAGGCGTGCACGGGCAGCAGCTCGAGCGTGGTCACGCCGATCCGGTGCAGGTGCGCGATGGTGCTCTCGTGGGCGACGCCGGCGTACGTGCCGCGGAGGTCCTCCGGGACGGCCGGGTTCGTCGCGGTCAGGGTCCGGACGTTCGCCTCGTACACGACGACCCGGTCGAGCGCCGTCGTCGGCTTGACCACCCCGCCCCAGTCGAACGCGTCGTCGACCACGACACCCGTCCAGCGTGGTCCGGTGCCGCGCACGATCCCACGGGCGTACGGGTCGAGCAGCGGACGCTCCGCGTCGAACGCGTCGCGCGGACCGGCGGGACCGTCCACGAGCAGGTGGTACGTGTCCCCGGGTCCGACTCCCGGCACGGCACCCGCCCAGACGTCGCCGGACCGCGTCAGCGGGAACGTGCCGCGGCCGTCGACCACGACCGACACGGCCGTCGCCGTCGCCGACCGCACCGAGAACCGCGGGACATCGGCGGTCAGGAGGAACCCCGGGGTCTCGTCGATCGCCGTCTCGTGCATGGCACCAAGGGTACGAGGACCGACGAGTATCCTGGAAACGCTCGTTCAGGGGGTGCAGATGCCGGTCTACCTCGACCACGCCGCGACGACGCCGATCCTGCCGGAGGCGCTCGCCGCGTTCACCGCCGCGCTCGGCACCGTCGGCAACCCGTCGTCGATCCACAGCGCGGGGCAGCAGGCGAAGATGCTGCTCGAGGACGGCCGCGCCGCAGTCGCCGCCTCACTCGACGCCGACCCGGTCGAGGTCGTCTTCACCTCCGGCGGCACCGAGAGCATCAACCTCGCCGTGAAGGGCATGTTCTGGGCGCGGCAGCAGGACCGTCCGCGCCCGCGCATCGTCGTCCCCGGCGGGGAGCACCACGCGACCGTCGACACCGTCGAGTGGCTCGAGCGCCACGAGGGCGCGGTCGTCGACGTGGTCCCGTTGGACGCGCAGGGACGCGTCGACCTGGCGGCCCTGGAGGCGCGGCTCGCCGACGCCTCGGACGTCGCCCTGGTCACGTTCCTGTGGGCGAACAACGAGGTCGGCACGATCGCGCCGGTGTCACGCATCGTCGAGCTCGCGCACGCCGCGGGCGTGCCCGTCCACAGCGACGCGGTCGCCGCGTACGGCCAGGTACCGGTGTCGTTCGCCGCCTCCGGGCTCGACGCGTTGAGCGTGTCGGCGCACAAGATCGGCGGCCCGGTCGGCATCGGCGCGCTCGTGCTCGGCCGTCGTGCGAGCGTCGAGCCGCTCATCCACGGGGGCGGGCAGCAGCGCCAGGTGCGGAGCGGGACGCAGGACGCCCCGGCGGCGGCGGCCTTCGGGGTCGCGGCCGCGATGCCGCACGCGGACGTCCGGGCACTGCGGGACCGGCTCGTCGCCGGGGTCCGGGCAGCGGTGCCCACCGCGGTGCTGATGGGGGACCCGGTCGACCGGCTCCCCGGCAACGCGCACTTCACGTTCCCGGGCTGCGAGGGGGACTCGCTGCTCTTCCTGCTCGACGCCGCCGGGGTCGCGGTGTCGACCGGTTCGGCGTGCCAGGCCGGCGTGCCCGAGGCCTCGCACGTCCTGCTCGCCATGGGCCTGTCGGAGCAGGACGCCCGCGGTGCGCTCCGGATCACGCTCGGGCACACCACGACCGACGCCGACGTCGACGCGTTCCTCGCCGCCCTGCCGGACGCGGTGGCGCGCGCCGGAGCCGCGGGGATGGCGTCGAGGGAACCGCTCCTCGGACGCTGACCGGTCCACCGGGGCCGAGCCGCGCCTCCCGGGCTGGGAAGCACCGGTAGGATCGGTGATCATGGTCGAACTGGACTTCACCGAGCAGCTCTCCGCCCTCCGCGAGACCTTCGGCAACATCCGCTCGGTGGTCGACGTCGACCGCCTGCAGCGTGAGATCGCCGACCTCAGCGAGCAGGCCGGGGCCCAGGACCTCTGGGACGACGTCGAGCACGCGCAGCAGGTGACGAGCGCGCTCTCGCACCGGCAGTCGGAGCTGAAGAAGATCACCGACACCGAGCGCCGCATCGACGACCTCGAGGTGCTGGTCGAGATGGCGAACGAGGCCGACGACCAGGACTCCGCCGACGAAGCTGCTGCCGAGCTCAAGGCGATCCAGAAGACGATGGGCGACCTCGAGGTGCAGACGCTCCTCGACGGCGAGTACGACGACCGACCCGCGGTCATCACGATCCGTGCCGGTGCCGGTGGTGTCGACGCCGCGGACTTCGCCGAGATGCTGCTGCGCATGTACCTCCGCTACTCGGAGCAGCACGGCTACAAGACCACCGTGATGGACACGTCCTACGCGGAAGAAGCGGGCATCAAGTCCGCCACGTTCGAGGTCGACGCCCCGCACGCCTTCGGCACCCTGTCGGTCGAGGCCGGCACCCACCGCCTCGTCCGGATGTCGCCGTTCGGCGCCGCGGGCAAGCGGCAGACGTCGTTCGCCGCGGTCGAGGTCATCCCGCTCATGCCGGAGACCGAGTCGATCGACATCCCCGAGAACGACATCCGCGTCGACGTGTTCCGCTCGTCGGGCCCCGGTGGGCAGTCGGTCAACACGACGGACTCCGCGGTCCGCCTGACCCACATCCCGACCGGCACCGTCGTCTCGATGCAGAACGAGAAGTCGCAGATCCAGAACCGTGCCGCCGCCATGCGCGTGCTGCAGTCGCGCCTCCTGCTCCTCAAGAAGGAAGAGGAGAACGCGAAGAAGAAGGAACTGGCCGGCAACATCACGGCGAGCTGGGGCGACCAGATCCGCTCGTACGTGCTGGCGCCGTACCAGATGGTCAAGGACCTGCGGAGCGAGCACGAGGTGAACAACCCCTCAGCCGTGTTCGACGGTGACCTCGACGGGTTCATCAACGCGGGCATCCGCTGGCGTAAACAATCCGACGATTCCTGAGCCGCGCGCCTCGGTTGATTTCCGGGCGACGCGACCTACCCTGATCCGGTCATGATCAAATTCGACCAGGTCACCAAGGTGTACTCGGGCAACCCGAGCCCCGCCCTCGACGCCATCTCCCTCGAGATCCTCAAGGGGGAGTTCGTCTTCCTCGTGGGCGCGTCCGGGTCCGGCAAGTCCAGCTTCCTCCGCCTCGTGCTGAAGGAGGAGAAGCCGTCGCGCGGGCAGATCCACGTGCTCGGGCAGCGGCTCGGCGCCCTGTCGTCGCGCAAGGTCCCGTACTTCCGCCGCAACCTCGGCGTGGTCTTCCAGGACTTCCGGCTCCTGCCGAACAAGAACGTCTTCGACAACGTCGCGTTCTCGCTGCAGGTGATCGGCAAGAGCAAGGGCTTCATCAGCGAGGCCGTCACCGACGTGCTGAAGCTCGTGGGTCTCGCCGGCAAGGCGACGCGCATGCCGCACGAACTCTCCGGTGGTGAGCAGCAGCGCGTGGCGATCGCCCGCGCCGTCGTCAACAAGCCGGCGATCCTCCTCGCCGACGAGCCCACCGGCAACCTCGACCCGACGACCTCGGCCGGCATCATGGCGCTCCTCGAACGCATCAACCAGGGAGGCACCACCGTGCTCATGGCGACCCACGACGCCAGCATCGTGAACCAGATGCAGCGCCGCGTCATCGAGCTCTCGAACGGGACGATCCTGCGCGACGAGCAGTCCGGCGGCTACCAGACCCAGGCCGTGCCGATCCAGCGCGCGGGCGTCTCGAACACCACCGGCATCCAGACCATCCCTGGGATCATCCGATGAGGCTCGGGCTCGTCATGTCCGAGGTCGGCTCGGGCCTGCGGCGCAACGCGTCCATGGTCGTGTCCGTCGTCCTCGTGACCTTCATCTCGCTCACCTTCGTCGGCACCGCGATCCTGCTCCAGATGCAGATCAACCAGATGAAGGGGTACTGGTACGACCGGGCGCAGGTCGCGGTCTACCTCTGCACCGACACGGACACCACGGGGAACTGCACGGGCGCCAAGGCCACCGACGACCAGCGCAAGCAGGTCCAGGAGCAGCTCGACTCGTCGACCCTCAAGCCGTACATCGAGAAGACGTACTACGAGGACCAGGACCAGGCGTACGACCGGTTCAAGCAGCAGTTCAAGGACTCGCCGGCGACGGAGTTCGTCAAGCCCGAGTACCTCAACGAGACGTTCTGGGTGAACCTGAAGAACCCGTCGCAGGCGGACGTCCTCGTCGAGAGCCTGTCGAAGGTCGCCGGCGTGCAGAGCGTGGTCGACCAGCGCGGGTACCTGCAACCGATCTTCAACCTGCTCAACGCCTCGTCGTACACGGCGATCGGCATCGCGGCGCTCATGCTCGTCGCCGCCGTGCTGCTCATCGCGACGACCATCCGGTTGTCCGCGTTCAGTCGACGGCGAGAGCTCGGCATCATGCGCCTGGTGGGGGCGTCGAACCGGTTCATCCAGACACCCTTCGTGCTCGAGGGGGTGATCGCCGCTGCCATCGGGGCCGTCCTGGCCGGTGGCGCGATCACTGCGGTGGTCTGGTTCTTCGTGCGGAACTACCTCGCGCAGCGGTTCTCGGGCACGGCGTTCATCGGCATGGGGGACGCGGCCGTCGTGGTGCCGTCGGTGATCGTGATCGGCATCGTGCTGGCGGGACTGTCCGCCTTCGTCGCGATCCGCCGCTACCTGAAGGTCTGACGCCCCGGCGGTCGTGCTGGCCGAGTCTCGGGCCGGCGGACACTTTCGTGCCTCCGGTGCCGCGAAAGTGTCCGCGTGGCCGAGTCTCGGCGGCGGCCGATCCCGGCCCGGCGCGGGCGGCGCGCCGGGAAGGTGCGGTGGGTGCCGCGCGTTGGGTAGTCTGTAGGGCTGCGCATCCGCAGCGACCGCACGGAAGGAGACACGCATGGCGAAGGAACGCGGCGAGAAGATCGTGGCGACGAACCGTCGCGCGCGTCACGACTACCTGATCGAGGACACGTACGAGGCCGGCATGGTGTTGTCCGGCACCGAGGTGAAGTCCCTCCGCGAAGGGCGCGCCTCGCTCGTCGACGGGTACGCCTTCATCGACGGCGGCGAAGCCTGGCTCGACGCCGTGCACATCCCCGAGTACACCGAGGGCACGTGGAACAACCACGCTCCCCGGCGCAAGCGGAAGCTGCTCCTCCACAAGCAGCAGATCGTGAAGATCTCGCACAAGACGGCGCAGGGCGGCTACACGCTCGTGCCGCTGCAGATCTACTTCCACGACGGCCGGGCCAAGGTGGAGATCGCGGTCGCGAAGGGCAAGCGGGAGTTCGACAAGCGCCAGGCCCTGCGCGAGAAGACGGACAAGCGCGAGGCCGAGCGGGCCATGCGCACCCGGAACCGCGTCGGCGAGTAGCGCCGGTGCACCTCGGTCGGCTAGACTGAGGGACTGCTCCGATCGGAGCATTGGCAACTCAAGAGCGTGACAGCGGTTCGCACGTCCGGCCCGCATGGGGATGATCGGTTTCGACATTGCCTGTGTGCCGACGGGAAGCGGGCCGAGGACCCACGGTCATCTCGTCAACGATCCGTGGAAAACAACAAGTGCCAATTCCAAGCGCACTGACTTCGCTCTCGCTGCGTAAGCAGCCCAGCACATGAAGTCCGTCGGCCAGGTGATCGTCTTCTAACCTGAGTTCCGGCGTCATCCAGAGGACTTGCTGCACGGTTGCGCCTCAGGGCCGTGCGGGACTTGCACTGAGACTGGGCCCGTCGTCCTAGAAGCCGGTAGCAAAGGACGGGGCCGAGCAGAACGAACCATCCGGATACGCCCGTAGAAGACGTCGAATTGCAGCGATGGACGGGGGTTCGATTCCCCCCATCTCCACCATTCGCCGGACGCCGCACCGCTGTCACGCACTGCCACACCGAACGCCCCGACACCGTCCCCGGACGATGCCGGGGCGTTCGCTGTCCCGCCACCTCCGAGGACTACGATCCGCAGCAGGCGCGGGAACACGCCCGTGCCCACGAACGGGAGGTCCACGTGGTGCAGGAGATCGCGATCCGAGTCCGTCTGCGAGAGCAGGAGCGAGTGGTGCTCGCCGACTACGAGCGGGCGGTGGCCTCGGTCGCGACCGTCGCTGCGCTGGCCGCGTGGCTGCCGACGCCGGACGCCCGGTTGGTCATCCGCGGGCGTGGGGCCGAGCCGGTCCGCCTCGAGACGGTGACGTACGGCTCGGTCATCGAGATGCTCGTCGTGCTCGACCAGCGCTCCGCAGCCGTCGAGCGTGGGGCAGCCGCGATCGCCGCGCTCATCGAGTCCGTGCGGCACGAGCACGTCGAGGACGACGTCTCCGGTGTGGCCGGCGAGCTCGACCGCCTCGACCGCTCGGCGCCGCGGGGTCGTTCGGTGGTCGAACGGTCGCTCCGCGCCTTCCTCGAGGGTGCCCGCGCCGACGTGCTCGCCCGGAAGACGACGACCCGCGTCCGGGCAGCCCAGGCGCTCGTCCGGCTCGCCGAGGACGGTGCGTCGATCGTCGTCGAGCGGGTGGAGGACGCCCTCGCGCCGACGCTCGAGGAGCACGAGGTCGACGTCCTCGCCGACACGGGGAGCGCGGTGGTGGTCGAACCCGTCGACGGGGTGGAGTCGCCCGAGCCCGAGCCGGACAAGAAGGGCAAGCAGAAGTCCGACAAGAAGAAGTCCGGCAAGAAGCAGGACGCGAAGAAGAAGTCGGACAAGAAGTCGGACAAGAAGCAGGACGAGAAGAAGAAGTCCGACAAGAAGAGCAAGAAGAAGCACGACAAGAAGTAGCCTGAGGGCTTGTACAGCACGTTTGTTTCCATTGTGTTAAACAATCCGACCAATGTGCTGTCACGGTGCCAGAGTCGATGAGCGCAGCCCCCGTCCGAGGGGCGGCGCTCATCGACAGGAGCAACAGTGGCTACAACGACACAGGCGCTGCCGGACTCCGGCCTCAAGCGCAACGTCGGCTTCATCGGGCTCATCTGGGCCTCGACGGGGTCGATCATCGGCTCCG
Source organism: Curtobacterium sp. GD1 (assembly GCF_020882855.1). Taxonomy (NCBI): domain Bacteria; kingdom Bacillati; phylum Actinomycetota; class Actinomycetes; order Micrococcales; family Microbacteriaceae; genus Curtobacterium; species Curtobacterium sp. GD1. The sequence goes on from NZ_JAFEVQ010000010.1 coordinate 27,341, forward strand.
GCTGGCTCTTCGGTTCGCAGGAGGCCCTGAAGACCGCCGGGCCCGCCGCGATCATCTCGTGGCTCATCGGTGGCGTGGCGATCCTCGTCCTCGCACTCGTGCACGCCGAGCTCGGCGGGATGTTCCCGATCGCGGGTGGAACAGCGCGGTTCCCCCACATCGCCTTCGGCGGCATCGCCGGAGCCTCCTTCGGGTGGTTCTCGTGGCTGCAGTCCGTGACGGTCGCCCCGATCGAGGTCGAGGCGATGATCAAGTACGCGCAGCACTGGCAGTTCGCCCACCCGTGGCTGCACACCGTGGTCATCGAGGGTGAGACCCAGCAGCTGCTGACCGGCGCCGGGATCGCGGTGGCGATCGTCCTGATGGCCGTCGTCACGGTGATCAACATGCTCAGCGTGAAGATCCTCGCGAACACGAACTCCGCGGCGACCTGGTGGAAGGTCGCCATCCCCCTGCTGGTCATCATCGTCCTGGCGCTCAGCGGGTTCCACGGCTCGAACTTCACGGCGGCTGATGGCTTCATGCCCGAGGGTGCGAAGGGCATCCTCGCCGCGGTGTCGACGTCGGGCATCATCTTCGCGTTCCTCGGCTTCGAGCAGGCGGACCAGCTCGCCGGCGAGGCCAAGAACCCGAAGCGCGACATCCCGCGCGCCGTCATCGGCTCGGTGCTCATCGGGCTCGTGATCTACCTGCTGCTGCAGATCGTGTTCCTCGGCGTCCTGCGCTCCGACGCGATCCAGGGCTCGTGGGCGACCGCGGACTTCACGAAGTACACCGGACCCTTCGCCGACATCGCGATGGCGGCCGGCATCACCTGGCTCGCCGTGGTCATCTTCATCGACGCGATCATCTCGCCCGCCGGCACCGGCCTCATCTACGTGACGGCCACGAGCCGCATCTCGTACGGGCTCAGCCGCAACGGGTACTTCCCGAAGGCCTTCGAGTGGACGACGAAGCAGGGCGTGCCCTGGGTCGGCCTCATCGTGGCGTTCGTCGTCGGGTGCGCGTGCTTCGCGCCGTTCCCGTCGTGGCAGGGGCTGGTCAGCCTCATCACGAGTGCGTCCGTCCTGATGTACGCCGGTGCACCGTTGGCCCTCGGCGCGTTCCGGAAGCGGATCCCCGAGGTCGAGCGCCCCTACCGGATGCCGGCCGCGACGCTGCTCTCACCGATCGCGTTCGTCGTCGCGAACCTCATCATCCTCTGGACCGGGTGGGACACCGACTGGAAGCTCGGGGTCGCGATCCTCATCGGTGCCGTGGTGATCATCCTGAACAACGTGTTCCGCGGCGCCTCGAGCGTCCGCCCGCGCTGGGACTGGAAGGCGGCCCAGTGGCTGCTGCCGTACCTGATCGGCATGGGGCTCATCGTGTTCCTCAGCGACTTCGGTCCGCTGACGCACCCGGTGTTCCCGCTGTGGATCGACATCGTCGTGGTGGCGGTGTTCTCCCTGGTGATCTACTACTGGGCGATCAACTCGGCGTCCGACCGCGACGAGATCCTCCGCACCGCCGAGGACGTCCGCGACGTCGAGGAGAGCGGCGTCGTGGAGCCCGTCCACCACTAGGACCCGCGGCACGGGGGCGCGGTCTCAGAAGTCGAACAGGTTCTGCCGGATGCCTCCGGCGCCGTACTCCCGTCGCAGGAGCCCGCGGCGCCGGAGCACCGGCACGAGGTCGCCGAGCATCCGGTAGACCTGCGCCGGGTGCAGGTCGCCCGAGAAGATGATGCCGTCGTTGTCGGCGTCCTCGCCGAGCTCCTCGATGAAGTCCGCGAACTCGTCGGCGGTGCCGACGAAGCCCTCGCGCGAGGACACCCGACCCTTCCGGGCCTTGCGCTCCAGGAGCGTGCGCAGCGGTGCGTCGGGGGTGTCGCCGACGAGGCCGCGGATCGTCCCGGCCGAGACGTGGTCACCGAAGGTGCCCTCGGGGATCGGCGCGTCGAGGTCGAGCGCGAGCAGGTCCGTCTCGGAGTCGCTCGACCACGCGATCGCCGCGGTGCGGAGGTCGTCGTCGGACGGGTGCCGGGAGGCGGCGACGACGCGGTCCGCCTCGGCCGCCGACGACACGATCTCGGGCTTGAGCACGAACAGGATCCGCAGCGCGTCGGCAGTGCGTCCGGCGTCGGCCGCGGCGGAGAGCACCCGCGCGCGGTAGTCCCGGACGGCCGCCGCGGACAGCGGTGCGAGCGCGAGCTGCACGTCCGAGTGCGTGCCGGCGAACCCGAGCCCCCGGCCGGAGCCGCCGGGGGAGACCACGATCGGGTCGGAGTCGAGCGGGAGGGCGTTGAGCGGGCCGTCCGTGGTGAAGTAGGCACCCTCGTGGTGGAACGCGTCGAGGGCGTCGCCGTCGGCGAAGTGCCAGTCGGAGCGGTCCCCGACGTAGCCGGAGCCCCACGAGTGCCAGAGCCGCCGCACGAGCTGCAACCACTCCTCGGCGCGGTCGTACGCGGCGTCGTGCGGGAGCGGGGCGAGCCCGGCGTGCCGAGCGCTCCCGGTGTCGGTCACGACGTTGACGCCGAAGCGGTCGCCGGAGAGGTGCGCGAGCGTCGCGAACTGCCGTGCGGCGAGGTACGGCGGGGTGAACCCCGCGTTCACGGTCGGGGCGATGCCGATGTGCGAGGTCGCGGCGAACAGGTACGGCGCGAGCAGGAGCGGGTCGTGCTTCGGGCCGCCGTACGCCTGCCGGATCCGCAGGTCGAGCGTCGACGGGTTGCCGAGCGAGATCGCGTCCTCGGCGATGACGAGGTCCATGCCGGCCTGCTCGAGGGCGCGGACGGACTGCTGGTACAGGTCGGGCTTCGTCCAGTCGTGCCCCCAGTCCCAGTCGGACCGGCCCCACGCCTGCGGGCCGAACCCGCGCGAGAAGAAGTACCCGAAGTGCTGCAGTCCGGCCATTGCCTAGAGTTCCTCCGCGATGACGTGGTTGCCGGGAACGGCGTGTTCGAGGGAGGCGAGCTCCGAGTCGGAGTCGACCCGCGCCTCCTGGCCCGCCCCGGCGCCACGCAATGCGGCGAACCCGCGCGACAGGTCGCGGACCAGGTCCGCGACGTCCTCGATGCCGACCGACAGGCGGATGAGGCCGTCGTCGATGCCCTGGTCGGCGCGTTCCTGGGGCGTCTTGCCGGCGTGCGTCGTGGTGGCGGGGTGCAGGATCAGCGAGCGGACGTCACCGAGGTGGGTCATCCGGCTGAACAGCTGGACGCTGTCGATGAAGGTCCGTGCGGCGGCTTCGCCGCCGTCCAGCGTGAACGCGAAGACGGACCCGGCACCGCGCGGCAGGTAGCGCTGGGCGAGGTCGTGGAACGGACTGGAGGCGAGACCCGCGTAGTCGACGCTCGTCACCTCCGGCTGCTGCTCCAGGAAGGACGCGACGGCCAGCGCGTTCGCGCTGTGGCGTTCCACGCGCAGCGACAGCGTCTCGATGCCCTGGCGGAGCAGGAAGGAGTTGAAGGGGGAGGGCGTCGGGCCGATGCGCGAGGCGACGACGTCGCGTGCGAAGACGACGAACGCGCGGCTGCCGTAGCGCTCGACGTAGCTCTCGCCGCCGAGCGACCGTTCCGGGCTGGTCAGGTGCACCCAGCGGTCCGGGGAGGCCGACCAGTCGAAGGTGCCGCCGTCGACGACCACGCCGCCGAGCCCGGCACCGTGGCCGGAGAGGAACTTCGACGCCGAGTGGACGACGATGTCGGCACCGTGGTCGACCGGACGCACGAGGTACGGCGTCGCGAGGGTGTTGTCGACGATGAGCGGCACACCCGCACGGTGCGCGGTGTCGGCGACGCCGGTGATGTCGAGGACGTCGTTCTTCGGGTTCGGGATCGTCTCGGCGAAGAAGGCCTTCGTGTTCGGGCGGACGAGTCGCGCCCACTCGTCGAGGTCGCGCTGGTCCGCGACGAAGTCGACCTCGATGCCGAGGCGTCCGAGGTTCTGCACGAGCAGGCCCTTGGTGCCCTCGTAGATGCTGCGCGCCGCGACGACGTGGTCGCCGGCCTGCAGGATGCCGAGGAACGCGACGGTGGCGGCGGCCTGCCCACTGCCCACCAGGATCGCCTCGACGCCGCGCTCGAGCAGCGCGACCCGGCGCTCGACGTCGGCGTTCGTGGGGTTGCCGAGCCGCGTGTAGGTGTAGCCGTCGTCGGTCCCGGCGAAGCGGTCGCGGGCCTGGTCGAAGTCGTCGAACAGGAAGCCCGAGGACATGTGGATCGCGGGGACCCTCGCTCCGTGGCCCTGGTCGGGCTGGAACCCGCCGTGCACCTGCTCGGTCGCGAAACCGTGCGCCTCGTCCGTCACGGGACACCTCCTGCCGTCGTCGTGCCGGTACTCTCGCAGGCTTCCCTCCGCGGTTCCCGTTTGCGGCGTTCCGTTACGGCGGGTCCCGCGCACACCCGGTGCGGCCGGACTGGCAGGGTGGGGGCATGGTGGACGAGGACGCGACCCTGATCATCCGCGACGTGCGACCGTGGGGAGGGGAACGGGCCGACGTGGTCGTCACCGGCTCCCGCACCACCGCGGTCACACCCCCGGGCACCGTCCCGGCCGGCAGCGCGACCGAGGTGCAGGGTCGTGGGCAGCTCGCGCTCCCCGGGCTGGTGAACACGCACGCGCACGTCGACAAGAGCTGGTGGGGCCACCCGTGGGAGTCGTACGGCGGCGAGGGCGGGACCCAGGGCCGGATCGCCCACGAGCGCGCCCGACGTGACGCCCTCGGGATCCCGGGGGAGGCCGTCGCGACCAGGGTCCTGCGGGAGTCGCTCCGCACCGGCACCACCCGGGTGCGCACCCACGTGGACGTCGACCTCGGAGTGGGACTCCGGGGCATCGAGGCCGTCCGCGCCGCGGGTGCTGCGCTCGACGACGCGGTCGAGCTGTCGATCGTGGCGTTCCCGCAGGACGGCGTGCTCCGGCGCCCCGGCGTGCTCGACCTGCTGCGCCGTGCGGCGGAGGGCGGAGCGGACCACATCGGCGGCCTCGACCCGTCGCTCATCGACCGCGACCCCGTCGGGCACCTCGACGGCCTGTTCGACATCGCCGCCGACACCGGGTGCGGGATCGACGTCCACCTGCACGAGCCCGCCGAGCTCGGGGCGTTCTCGTTCGACCTGGTCCTCGACCGCGTCGAGCGGCTCGGCATCGCGCCCGGCAGGGTCAACGTCGCGCACGGCTTCGCGATCGTCGACGTCGACCCGGTCCGGCGCCGCGACCTGCTCGCCCGGATGGCGGGCCTCGGGGTCACGATGACGACGGTCGCGCCGGTGCGCATGAAGCAGCTGCCGCTGCACGAGTTCGACGACGCGGGGGTGCGGTTCGGCTTCGGCACCGACGGCATCCGCGACCTGTGGAGCCCCTACGGCGACGGCGACCTGCTCGGCATCGCGTGGCAGTACGCGCGGGCCGGCGGGGTGGTGCGGGACGACGATCTGGTGCGGGTGGTCGAGATCGCGTCGCGCGACGGCGCACGGTTCGTCACGGACGAGGAGCACGACATCGTCGCCGGTGCGCGTGCGGACGTGGTCCTGGTCGACGCGGAGAACCCGATGGACGCGCTGGTGCGCCGCGTGCCGCGGTCGCTCGTGGTGGCCGGTGGGCGGGTCGTCGACCCGGCGGAGCTGGCGCAGCACCCCTGGGAGTAGCGCGGCGGGCGGCGGGCGGCGCGCGGCGCGGTTCGCGCGGCGATCGCGACACTGCACCCGTCGATCGACGCGTGTCACGTCGGAAGGTGCGCACGCACCGGACTGGAGGCGCGGGTCGGTGCCGACCCGCGCCTCCCGTCCGGTGTCAGTCGCGGTGCGCGACCGTGGCGACCACCGCGGCCAGGCGTGCGGGCAGCCCGGGCGCGAGGCCCTCGGGCAGTGCGTCGAGGGCGAACCACCGGACGTCGTCGCTCTCGTCGCTGACGGTGGTCGCCCGAGCGGGATCGACCACGGCGACGAAGCCGACGTCCCAGTGCGCGGCGCAGGCGAAGCCCCCGTGCAGGTCGTGCCGGTCGAGGTCGGCCACGGAGGCGTCGAGCAGGTCGAGGTCGGCGATGCCCGACTCCTCGCGGGCCTCGCGACGGGCGGCGTCGGCGAGGTCGCGGTCGCCCGGTTCGAGGTGTCCACCGAACTGCACCCAGAACCGGCCCTTGCGGTGCAGGCACAGCAGCACGCTCCCGAGGTCGGGCGGGAACACGAAGCACGACGCGGTGAGGTGCTCCGGGCCGCCGTCGCGTCGGAGTGCCGCGTCGCCGTGGGTCCGCACGAACGCGAGGAAGCGGTCGCGGTGCGGAGCGGTCGTCGCGGCGAGGGCGGTGGTCACGTCGTCGAGGTGCATCGTCGTCATCCTCGCAGCGTTGTTGCGCGCGCGGGGTTGCGACAACGTCGATGTCGTACGACAGCGGGCTCGTCGTTGCCGCGCGGGCGCAACTGTTGCGCTCGCGGGGGTGCGACGACGTCGATGTCGTACGACAGCGACGATGTCGTTCCGAGTCGGCCCGCCGCCGCCGCACGCGTCAGAACAGCGCGCGGACCCCGTCGGAGACGGTCGCCCACACCTCGAGCAGCGGACCGCGCGCGAGCCACACCGCGGCGGCGTTCACGGCGACGAACAGCACGAACCAGACCGACGCCGGCACCCGCATCTCGGCCGCGGCGATGTGGAAGTCGGTCTGCACACGGGCCCCGGTCGCGAGCCACCGGGCGACCTGCACCACCGAGCGCAGTCCGTCCACGACGAAGAACGCACCGACCGCGGCGACCACGAGCACGGTCGTCTCGGACGGGCGCAGGGCGACCCAGAGCGCGAGCGCGTCGAAGCCGAGGACCACGAGGATCCCGAACCAGTTCCGCACGAACGCGAGTGCGACGAGCCCGACGACGCCGAGGACCACGACGGGCACCCACCTCGACCCGTGCAGCACCCCGGTCACGAGCAGCACGCCGGCCCAGAGCGGCGCGCTGTAGCCGGCGTACAGGTTCACGATCCGCACGAGCCACCGGATCGCACGGGGGACCCGGCCGAGCTGGACCCAGGCCTCGCCCGAACCGTCCGGGTGCAGCTCGATGCGCTGGATGCGTCCGCCGAACGGCACGACGACGACGGCGTGCCCGACCTCGTGCGCGATCGTCGCGGCGATGCGCGCCACCCGGCCGACGAACGGCACGAACGGCAGGACCGCGCCCACGAGGAGCGCGACGACGACGAGGGGCGGGGCTGCGGTGGTCAAGGGTCCAGGATCGCAGCACCGTCCGTGACGAACCCGGCAAGACCCTGGGGGAGCAACGACGGCACCAGCGTCGCGGCGATCACGATGACCGTCGCGACGATGGCGAGCGCCGTGAGGACGGCGAGGAACACCGTCAGGCGGTTGAAGCGCGTGTGCCTGGCTATTCGACCGTCACCGACTTGGCGAGGTTCCTCGGCTTGTCCACGTCGCACCCCAGCTGGAGCGCGAGTTCGCGGGCGAGCATCTGCAGCGGGACGACGGCCTCGAGCGGACCCCACGGTGCGGTCGCGCGACCCCAGGCGAGGTCGCCGACGATGCGACGGCCGAGTGCGGGGATGTCCGACCCCTCGCCGCCGATCGTGATGACGAACCCGCCGCGGGCACGGACCTCGGCGATGTTCGCCTGCAGTCGGTGGTCGCCGTGGTCGATGACGACGACCGGGGTCCCCTCGTCGACGAGGGCGAGCGGGCCGTGCTTCAGCTCGCCGGCCGGGTAGGCCTCGGCCCAGCGGTAGCTGAGCTCCTTGAGCTTGAGTGCGCCCTCGGCCGCGTAGGGCAGCCCGGCGCCACGGCCGAGGAAGAGGAAGCCGGTCGCGTCCTTGACGCTCGAGACGAGCAGCGGGATGCGGTCGGCGGCGATCGCGGCGGCGTGGTCGATGCGGGCGGGCAGGTCGGAGAGCTCACCGACGAGCGCGGCCGCGCGTTCGCCGTCGATCCGACCCGAGGCGACGAGCGCGGAGATCACCGCGGCGACGCCGACCACGACCTGCGCGGTGAACGTCTTCGTCGCGGCGACACCGATCTCCGGGCCGGCGTGGCAGTCGAGCACGGCGTCCGCCCGGCGGGCCAGGGACGAGTGCACGTTGTTCGTGAGGGCGAGCACCGGGTGCCGGTCCTCGAAGCGGTCGAGGGCGCGGAGGACGTCGGCGGTCTCGCCGGACTGGCTGATGGCGACCACGAGCGTGTCCGGGCCGAGCACCGCCTGGTCGGCCTCGCTCGCGACGACGATGTCCGTCGGCACGCCGCCGATGCCGCGCAGCGCGGTGGCGATCACCTGCCCGGCGTTGAGCGAGGTGCCGCACGCGACGATCGCCAGTCGGTGGAACCCGGGGAGCCCCAGGCCGACCCACATGCTGCCGTCGGCGGCCCGGCGGGCGACCCGGTCGAGGATCGAGGCGACGACCTCGGGCTGCTCCTCGATCTCCTTCGCCATGTGGTCCGGGTGGTCGCCGAGGTCGAGCGCGGTCGCGGCGAACGGGGACGGCGTCGGGAAGGGCACGGGGACCGTGACGCCGGAGGACGACCACGTCCAGGCCTCGCCGAGTTCGACGACGTCGCCGTCGCGGAGCGCCACGAAGGTCTCGCACCACTCGGCGATCGCACCGATGTCGCTCGCCACGAAGTCGCCGCGGGCGGACCGTGCGACGACGAGGGGGGAGCGCTCGGCGGCGACGACCATGCGGCCGTCCCGGGCGTCGAGCACCACGATCGCCCACGAGCCCTCGAGCTGCGCGGTCGCGATCTGCACCGCGAGCATGAGGTCCGGGTCCACCGCGAGCGCCCGCTCGACGAGGTGCGCGATGACCTCGGAGTCGACGTCCGACGAGAACACGTGGCCCTGGCGCTCGAGCGTCGCGCGGAGCCGGTCGGCGTTCTCGACGATGCCGTTGTGCACGATGCTGATCCGTCCGGAGCAGTCGGCGTGCGGGTGCGCGTTCGCCTCGCGGACCACGCCGTGCGTCGCCCACCGGGTGTGCCCGATGCCGACCCCCGTCAGCGCGTCGCCGGAGCGTGCGGCGACGAGCGTGCGCAGGTCACCGACGCGCGACACGGACCGGATGGTCTCGGTGCCGCCGTGGGCGGTCCGGACGGCGATGCCCGCCGAGTCGTACCCGCGGTACTCGAGTCGTTCGAGTCCGTCGAGCAGGTAGGGGGACGCGTCGTCGGTGACGCGGGCCGCGATGATGCCGCACATCTGGTTTCCCTTCGGGTGGGAGGAGCAGCTCGGGTGGGGGAGGGAGGAGCCTTGCGGCACCGACCGCCGTCGGGTCTGCCGTGCGTCCGGTCCGCCGGCCCGGGCCGCCGCCCGTCCTCGGATCAGGCGAGGACGGACGACGGCGTTCGTGGGCCGACGGTTCGGGTACCGGACGGGGTACCACGGGCGGGCTCCCGGAGGAGCACGGCGGTCGGTGCACGAGAAGCATCACCCGCCGGTCGGTGACACGGCAACGGTCGTCGCCCGCTCTTGCGGTTCACCGCGAGCGGTCCCCCGTTCGGAGGACAGGGCGTGCGGAGTCCCGCAACCCGCATCCACGGCCCGCACCGACGACGAACGGGAGGCGCGGTGCCAGCTGGCACCGCGCCTCCCGTCCGGTGGTGGGTCGCGTCTCGACTACGTGAGCAGCGCGACCAGGTGCGAACGCGAGCGCGCTCCCACCTTGCGGTAGATCTGCGTCAGCCGCAGCTCCACCGTCCGCTGCGACATGAAGAGCGACGAGGCGATCTCGCGGTTGCGGTACCCCTCCGTCACCTTCTGCACGACGGCGCGCTCCTCCGCGGTGAGCGAGGTGAGCACCGCCGAGGCATCCGGCGCGCTGCGCGGCGTCCCGGGCATCTGTGCGGACAGCACCGGCGCGGACCGGAGCGACGTCGGCGAGCCGAAGACCGGCATCGCGACCGTCGCGGCCGGGGTGGCCAGCGGACGCCGGAGCCCCGCCGCCTCGTACGCCGCCGCAGCGGCCGCACCGAGGCGCGGACGCTCCGTCGGGGTCCCCACGGCAGCGAGTGCCGCGAAGGTCCGAGCACGTTCGAACTGCGAGTCGTGCGGCTGGAACAGCTCCAGTGCACGGCGACGCGCGGTGTCACGGGTGGTGTCGTCCGCGACCAGCGCGAGGCTCCGCGCCAGGACGAGGGCGCCCCAGCGCGACGGGCGCGCGTGGTGGTCCGCCGCGAGCCGTGCGGCGATCGCTCGGGCGTCGTCGATCCGGTCGAGGCGCGAGTACGCCTCCACCAGGTCGCCGAGGTGCCGGAGCACCGCCGGGTTCCGCAGCGAGCGACCGATGGCGTCCGCCGCCTCGAGCGAGGCCGCGGCCTCGTCGAGCCGACCGTCGAGCAGCAGGACCCGACCGCGCAGGGCGTGCAGCTTGGCGGTCGCACCCCACAGACGGTTCGTGGACCGCTGCGCGAGGCACCGGTCGAGGACCTCGAGTGCCTCGGGGGAGCGCCCCTCGGCGAAGTGCCGCCAGGCGAGCGCGATGGCACGGGACGGCTCACGGAGCCGCTCGACCACCGACGATCCGGCTTCCCACACGTCGATCGCGCGGAGCGCCTGCCGGAAGTTCCCGGAGCGCACCTCGTTCTCGGCGGACAGGTAGCGGGCGGCCTCGGTCCAGACCGGCATGGCCTCCTGTCCCCGGGCGAGGACGAGGGCGAACACGCGGCGGGCGCTGCGGTACCGCTCGGCGATGCTCAACGCGTGGGCGAGGAGCAGCAGCGCGGGGTCGGACATGCCCACCAGCGTCGTGGTGGAGAGCCCGTCGTGCAGCGCCGTGTCGGCCGGGAGGGTCCCGTCGACCGCGGCGATGAGCTCGTGCGCGGTCTCCGTGATCTCCAGGGTGTGCTGCGACGCGGACCGCTTGAGCGGCTCGGCCCGGGCGAGGAGGTCCCTGGCGTGGTCGAGCTCCCAGGCCTCGGCCCGGAAGCACGCGACCATCGCGAGGAGCCCACCGAGCGCGTCCGCCTCGGCGGCGTTCTCGGGGTCGACCGGCACGAGGAGCTCGTCCGCGTGCACGGCGTCGCCGCTGAGGTACTGCACCGAGTACGACAGCCGGAGCCGACGGGTCTCGTCCGCGGTCGCTCGGAACGGCCGGATCGCGGCGAGGTACCGCGCGGCGAAGCCGAGCAGCCGGTTCGCCAGCAGGGCTTCGGCGACACCGAGGAGCGCAGCGTGCTCGTCCTCGTGCCCCGAACCGATGTGCAGGGCGCGCTCGGTGAGCACGACCGCCGCCTGGGCGTTGCCGTCCACGACGTACGAGCGGGCTGCACGGAGCAGCGCGACCACGTCCGGGACGTCGTCGACGAAGCTGCGGTGCCACGCGGCCGCACGCGGGTCGGACTCGGCGCTCGCCGCGGCGAGTTCCGTGTGCGCGGCCCGACGGTCCCGTGCCGGCATCCGCCAGTACAGCGCGGAACGGACCAGGGGATCGCGGACCGAGACGGTCTGCCCCTTGACGGTCGTGAGTCCGGCGTGTGCCAGGTCGTCGAGCTCGTCGCGGTCCCAACCGGTGGTCTTCGCCACGGGGACGAGGGCCAACCGCGCCAGGACGTCCAGATCGCGTCCTGCTGCGGAACCGAGCACCAGGGCCGCGATGGCCTCGGTGGTCGGGGTCGGTCGGAGCGGCAGCACGAGCGGCTCGGAGCCGTTCAGCTGCTCGCGACTGAGCACGGCGAGCTGCTCGCGCAGTGCGCCGGGGTTGCCACCGGTCTCCTCGGCGAGGACGGCGAGGACACCCTCGTTCGCCTCTTCCGGAGCCATGTCACGGGCGAGCACGAGTGCTTCGTCCGAGGGCAGCGGTTCGATCCGGAGCGTGGGCAGGGCCGCGAGCGGTCCCGCCGGCGGCACGGTGCGGACCGTGGCGACGACGCGCAGTGCGGTGCCGGCGAGCCGCGACGCGAGGAACGCGATGAGCTCCTGGCTCTCCACGTCCATGCGGTCGAGGTCGTCGATCAGCACGAGCGTCGGCGGCAGGGTGAGGGCGTGCACGGCGTCGAGGAAGTCGTGCGCCGCCGCCAGCCCCGGCGTCTGCCGGTCGACGGGTGCGCTCCCCTGGAGGAGGTGCGCGATGTGGGCCGTCGCACGGGGATCGTCGAGTGCGGTGAAGAGCGAGGTCACGCCGGCCAGGGGCCAGTGGGACTCACTCCCGTTCACTCCGACTCGTACGACGGGGAGGGAGACGCGGTTGGACACCGCGTCGAGGACGCTGCTGCGTCCGGAACCAGGGTCGCCGACGACGACCATCGCGGACTCACGAGGGAGTACAGCGAGGGTCGCGATCCGGTCGACCTCGAGACGGCGACCGGTGAGTGCCATGACTCACCGGCCTCCGGGCCCGGAAGCGGATGCAACGGAGGAGAGGGACCGGTCGGAGGCACGGCGGGTGACCGCGCGCAGAGCCGGACGTGGGGCACGCAGGGAAGAACGCGTGCCGGAGCAGTCGGAAACGGAATGCGGATGACGAGTGAGGGTGCACTCGGTTCCGCTCGGGAACGATGAAGTCATCGTCTGTATCACCCCTCGGGTTAGGGTCTTCGGACGAAGCACGACCGGTCTGGCATCCCGTTCGGAGCTAGGGACTCCGAAGCGGCACCTGACCTGTCGCCTGCAAGCAAGATAACTCAGGTTCTGGCTCGGATGGCCGGTCTCCGCAATCCGATGTCCACCCTCGGTGTCCCCAGTCCGGGGGGCCACGTGCCCCCCTCGGGGGGTGTTCCGGGATCGGTTGCGGCGATCCGCGGTACGAAACCGGGGTACAGCCGGTGTCCGCCGCAGGGCCGACCCGCGGGGTGGGTTGTCGGTCGAGTGTTCGTGCCGACTCGGAACGACAACGCCGATGTCGTACGACGTCGATGGTGTCGCACCGCGGCGCGTGCAACAGTTGCACGCGCCGGGCGTCCGGGGCCGTCAGCGGCGGATGACCTCGACCACGGCGTCGTGCACGAGTCCGTTCGTCGCGAGGGCGCTGCCGTGCCAGGGGCCGGGATCACCGTCGAGCGAGGTGAACCGGCCGCCGGCCTCCTCGACGATCGGCACGAGCGCCGCCATGTCCCACGGCTTGAGGTCGGGTTCGCCAGCGACGTCGAGGACGCCCTCGGCCACGAGCATGTACGACCACATGTCGCCGTAGGCCCGGGTGCGCCAGACCCGACGGGAGAGCGTCACGAGGGCGTCCAGGCGGTCGTCGTCGTCCCACTGCTGGATGCTGTTGTAGCTCAGGCTGGCCTCGGCGAGGGAGTCGACGCCGGAGACGTGCAGGGGACCGTCGAAGGAGTGCGCGCCGAGCCCCTCGGCTGCCCACCAGCGCTTGCCGAGGGCGGGTGCGCTCACGACGCCGAGGACCGGGCGCCCGTCCACCGCGAGCGCGATGAGGGTGGCCCAGACCGGGACGCCGCGGAGGTAGTTGGCGGTGCCGTCGATGGGGTCGACCACCCACTGGCGGTGGCCCTCGCTGACGGCCTCGGCGCCGGTGTCGGCGGTGGTCTCCTCGCCGAGGAAGGCGTCGTCGGGACGCTCGGCACCGAGCCGCTCGCGGAGCGCTCGTTCGACCGCCTGGTCGGCGTCGGTGACGTGCGTGCTGTCGGCCTTCTTCGACACGTGCAGGTCGGCGGCGCGGAACCGCTCGAGGCTGATCGCGTCGGCGGTGTCGGCGAGGGAGCGGGCGAAGTCCAGGTCGGCGCTGAGGTCCACGGTCGCCAGCGTAGCGGGGGCTACGCCGCCACGACCTCTTCCTCCTCGAGGGCGGTGACCTCGCGCTCGCGGGCGATGCGGGCGCGGCGGGCGACGAGACCGTGCACGACGACGCAGAGCAGCACGGCTGCGGCCAGCCACAGCGCCAGCACGAGCGACGACCGACCGAGCGAGGCGCCCGGGAAGTACTGCAGGTCCTGCGCTGCCTGGAGCCAGGCGGCACCGCTCCAGAACGTGTTGAGGCCGGCGAAGAACCCCGGCTGGAACGCCGGCTGGAAGATGCCGCCGGACGACGTGAAGTTGAGCATCACGAACAGCATCGTGAGGATCGGCGTCGTCCACCGGCCGAGCAGCGGGTGGAGGCCGACCCCGAGCGCGACGATGATCGCGTCGTACATCCAGGCGAACAGGAAGATCTCCCACCGGTTCGTCGTGATGATGCCGTACAGCGGACCGGCGATGAGGATGCCGATGCCCGCGACCACTCCGGCCGTCGCGAGGCCGGTGACGGCGGTCCACAGCGGTCGCAGCCGGGTGGCGAAGGCGGCCACCGCGATCGCGGACGCGTAGCCGCCGACGCTCAGGGCGACGAGCAGGAAGAACAGACCCTGTCCGGTGGTGTCCTCGTCGCCGGAGGGCACGACGTCCTGCACCGTGAAGGGCAGGTGCGACCGGTAGGCGATCGGCATGAAGATCTTCTGGGCCGCGCTCGCGGTGGTCTCCGAGGCCGCGGTCGAGACGTAGAGCGTCGCCCCGGTCGCGGTCGGTGCGTAGACGGCGGCGAGGTCGCGGTCACGGACCTGGCGCTCGGCCTCGGCGGTGGAGGACACGACGTGGGTGACGAGGGCGCCGTCCGACTCGTCCGTGACGGTCTGCGCGAACACCTGCGTCGCCGCACCCTGTCCGACGATGCCGACCGGGAGGTCGTGCGGCGTCGGGGCGTGGAAGGCGCCGAGGTAGGCGAGGCCCATGCCGATCGCGAGGAAGAGGGGCACGAGGATGTGCGAGCCGAAGCTCAGCAGGGTGCGGCCGAGGCCCTGCGGACGGAGCGTCGACGGGCCGTTCGGCTGACGCGGGGCCCTGGGAGCCCGAGGCGCGGCGTGCGAGTGGGTGTGGGGGGAGGTGGTGTGCACGTGCGACGTCGTTGTCGTCATGGGGGAGGACGGGGCGTCGACGGCGGGGGTCGGCGCAAAGTTGTACTTTGCAACTTCAGACACGAAGGGCAACTGTACAACGTCGGTGCACACCTGTCGACCCAGGTACCGCAGCGCACGGTGCGGTGCGGGCGCCGGAGTGTGCGAGCCTCCGCACACCGTGGGAGGGCGCCGGCGTCCCACCGAGCGCGGAACCTCGCACACTGCGCGAGGCGCGAGGCACGATGCGCGAGGCGCGAGGCGCGTCGGCGCGGCGCGCTACTCCGTGCCCGGGTCCTCGGCGCCCATGCCGGTCAGCAGCGCCCGGAACGAGTCGAGCCGCTCGACCCCGGTCGACCCGAGCTCGCCGGCCTGCACCCGGTCGACGATCTCCCAGTCGTGCGCCTGGGAGAGGGGGATCCCGTCCACCGGCTCGCGGACGGGCACGGCGTGCGAGGCGAAGGCACGGAAGACGTTCGCCGGGTCGACGTGTCCGAGCCCGAACGACCGGACGCCCGGGGTGTCGATGATCCACCCGCCGTCCCGCACCTGCAGCGCGATCGACGACGACGAGGTGTGCCGTCCCCGACCGGTCACCGAGTTGACGACCCCGGTGGCCCGGGAGGACCCGGTCAGCGCGTTCACGAGCGTCGACTTCCCGACGCCCGAGTGCCCGACGGTCACGGTCACCTTGTCGTCGAGGACCTCGTGCAGGGCGTCGAACGGCACGTCGTCCGAGCGGCTCGTCACGATGCGCAGGTCGAGGCACGCGAAGTGCGCGAGGAACTCGGTGGGATCGGCGAGGTCGGTCTTCGTGATGCAGAGGATCGGGTCGAGGCCGGCGTCGAACGCCGCCACGAGGTACCGGTCGATCAGTCGGGTGCGCGGCTCGGGGTCGGCGGCGGCCACGACGATGAGCATCTGGTCGGCGTTCGCCACGATGACGCGCTCGACCTCGTCGGTGTCGTCGGCGCTCCGGCGCAGCAGCGTGGTGCGCTCGGCGACCTTCACGATGCGCGCGAGCGAGCCCGGTTCGCCGGAGACGTCACCGGCGAGGTGGACCGTGTCGCCGGTGACGACGGACTTCTTCCCCAGCTCGCGGGCCTTCGTGGCCGTGATGACCCGGTCCCCGACGAGCACGCCGAAGCGCCCGCGGTCGACGTTCGTCACCCACCCGGTGGGGGCGTCCTCGTACGTCGGACGGACCTTCGTGCGGGGGCGGTTGCCCTTCGGGTTGGGGCGGACCCGGACGCTCGACTCGTCGTACTGCCCGTACGGCTCGTCCGCGTCGGAGTCGTCACCGTCGACGTCGTCCCACCAGCTCATCGCGTCAGACCCCTTCGTCGCCGGTCGCGACCAGGGCCGCCCACAGCTCGGGGAACTGTGGCAGCGTCTTCGCGGTCGAGCCGATGTCGTCGACGGCGACGCCGTCGACGACGAGGCCCACGACCGCGCCGGCCGTCGCCATGCGGTGGTCGTCGTACGCGGCCCAGTCGCCGCCGTGGAGCGCGGCAGGCTCGATGCGGAGGCCGTCGTCGAGTTCGTGCACCGCGCCTCCCGAACGGTTGACGTCCGACGCGAGCGCGGCGAGACGGTCCGTCTCGTGCCCACGCAGGTGGCCGATCCCGGTGATCTCGGACGGGCCATCGGCCAGGGCCGCCAACGCGACCAGGGCAGGCGCGAGCTCGCCGCCACGGCTCAGGTCGAGTTCGAGACCCGGGAGGGAGGCGCCACCCCGGACCCCGACGCCGCCGTCGAAGACGAGGTCGTCGCCGTCCCGCGTGACGGTCGCGCCCCACAGGGGGAGGAGCCGCTCGAGGTCGGCACCCACCTGGGTCGTCGCCGTCGGCCAGGTGCGGATGCGGACGGTGCCGCCGGCGACGAGCGCCGCCACGGCGAACGGCGCGGCGTTCGACAGGTCGGGTTCGATGGTGACGTCGCGGGCGGCGATCGGCCCGGGGTGCACGACCCACTCGCCGACCGCGGGCTCGTCGACCCGGACACCGCGGGCACGGAGGGCGGCGACGGTCATCTCGATGTGCGGCATGCTCGGCAGTCGCTCGCCGACGTGCGTGAGGTGTAGGCCCTCGTCGAAGCGCGGGGCGGAGAGCAGGAGCCCGGAGACGAACTGCGACGAGGCCGAGGCGTCGATCGAGAGCGATCCGCCGCGGACCGAGCCGGTACCGGTGAACGAGAACGGCATCGCGCCGCCGCCGTCGTCGGTGACGTCCACGCCGAGGTCGACGAGCGCCTGGATGATGGCGTGCATCGGCCGCTTGCGCGCGTACGGGTCGCCGTCGATCGTGACCGGCCCGACCGCGAGGGCGGCGAGGGGCGGCAGGAAGCGCATCACGGTGCCGGCGAGTCCGCAGTCCACCCGGACGTCGCCGTGCATCGGCGCCGGTGTGATGCGGAGGTCGGGGCCGTACGGGTTCGGGGTCGCACCGGGCGCCGGCGGGACCTCGTCGATCCCGACGCCGAGCTGCCGGAGCGCCTCGACCATGAGCGCCGAGTCGCGCGAGTGCAGCGGCAGCCGGATGGTCGACGGACCGTCGGCGAGGGCGGCGAGCACGAGTTCGCGGTTGGTGAGCGACTTCGACCCGGGCAGCGACACGTCGCCGCGCAGCGGACCCCGCGCGAGCGGGGCGATCCAGGGCTCGGTGCGGGACTGGGAATGCGTCGTGACTGCCATCGGTTCACAAGGGTACTGAACGCACCGGGAGGATCAGTGGCGACAGCGACACTCGCACGACCGCGGACGACTCTGCCCGCCGTGCCGACGACGCTCGGGAGCACCGTCGGCCTAGACTCGACGGCGATGACGACCGACGAACCGCACGCAGCACCGCACGACCTGGTCGAGGAGACCGAGGCGCAGCTCGACGCGGTGTCCGAAGAAGCAGCACTGCGCGAGGACGAGGCCAGCGACCGCGAGGACGAGGCCAGCGACGACGAGGCCGGCGCGGTCGACGTCGTCGACGCGAAGACCGTCTCCGAGGCCGAGCTCCGTTCCCTCTTCGAGGACCAGGCGCTGCCCTTCATGGACCAGCTCTACGGCGCGGCGATGCGGATGACCCGCAACCCGGCCGACGCGTCCGACCTCGTGCAGGAGACCTTCGTCAAGGCCTTCGCCGCGTTCCGCCAGTTCAAGCAGGGCACGAACCTCAAGGCCTGGCTGTACCGCATCCTCACGAACACGTTCATCAACACGTACCGCAAGAACCAGCGCAACCCGTACCAGGGCACGATCGACGAGCTCGAGGACTGGCAGCTCGGCGGCGCGGAGAGCGTGACGCAGTCGATCTCGGCGCGCTCCGCCGAAGCCGACGCCATCGACCACCTGCCGTCCTCCGCCGTGAAGGACGCGCTGCAGGCCATCCCGGAGGACTTCCGGATGGCCGTCTACTTCGCCGATGTCGAGGGGTTCTCCTACCAGGAGATCGCCGACATCATGAAGACCCCCGTGGGGACGGTCATGAGCCGCCTCCACCGTGGCCGCCGGCTCCTCCGCGGGCTCCTGGCCGACCACGCACGTGAGACCGGCATCGTCCCGGACGCAGCGTCGACGGCGACGATGCGCGGACGAGGCCGGAAGGTTGCCGCGGCGTCGAGCCGCGTCGAAGGGAAGGAAGCGCGATGAGCGGCTGCGACTGCTCGAAGGCGAAGGCCGAGCTCGAGGAGTTCCTGCACGGGGAGCTCTGCCGCGAGGACGCGGCGGACATCCGTGAGCACATGGACGACTGCGAGGACTGCACGACCGAGCACCGCGTCGGCGTGGTCCTCATCGAGACGGTCCGTCGCGCGTGCAAGGAGACGGCACCCGAGGAACTCCGCACCGAGATCCTCGCCCGCATCCGCCTGGAGCAGGCCACCCACTGAACGTCCCGGCGGGAACGTCCCGGCGTGAACGTCCTGGCAGCCGTCGTCACACGCACGGGGCTGTCGGTAGTGTCGCGGGCATGACCCTCTCCGTCGAGTCGATCACCACCTGGTCCGACACGGACGTCGCCGACGTCGCCGCCCTCGTCCGACTGCTCGGCCACGAGGTCGACGACGCCGCCATGCGCGCCCGCCTCGAACGGCTCACACCCGAGGCCGGACACCGCACCTGGGTGGTGCGGGACGACGACGGTCGTGCGATCGCGGTCGCCGGCGCGCAGGTCACGTGGGCGTACGCGAGCGACGAGCCGACGGCGCAGCTGCTGCTGATGGTGGTCGACGAGTCGGCCAGGAGGCTCGGCACCGGTTCGGCGCTCATCGGCACGTTCGAAGCATGGGCGGTCGAGCAGGGCGCACGTCGCCTCAGCGCCGTCAGTGCGGCGGCCACGGACAGCGCGCACCGGTTCTACCAGAAGCGCGGGTACCACGACGCCGGGGTGCGCTACACGAAGATCGCGTAGCGCACCCCGGCGTCAGGGGCCCGGCGTCGGGCGTCAGCCCAGCGCTCGCGTGATGACGTCGGTCGCTTCCTGTGCGGAGCGCTTCGACGACCCCGTGGCCGGCGCGGCACTCGCCGGACGGGCGGCGACCGACAGCGGCCGACCGTCGAGGTGCGGCGACAGGTTCATGCACACGAACGGCCAGGCGCCCTGGTTCTCCGGCTCTTCCTGCGCCCACACGACGTCGGCGCCCGGGTAGCCCGCGAGCACCTGGAGGATCTGCTCGAGGGGGAGCGGGGCGAGCTGCTCGAGCCGGACGAGGGCGACGTCGGTGGCGCCGCGCTTGTCGAGCTCGGCGCGCAGGTCGTGGTGCACCTTGCCGGAGTGCAGGACCACCCGGCGCACCGCCGACTTGTCGGTCACGCGGTCGTCGTCGAGGACCTCCGAGAAGGTGCCGCTCGTGAACGCGTCCACCGGGCTCGTCGCCTGGCGGAGGCGCAGCATCGCCTTCGGGGAGAACACGATGAGCGGCTTCTGCGGCCGCTCCCACGCCTGGCGTCGCAGCAGGTGGAAGTACGACGCCGGGGTCGACGGCCGGGCCACCACCATGTTGTCCTCGGCGCAGAGCTGCAGGTACCGCTCGATGCGCGCCGACGAGTGGTCCGGTCCCTGGCCCTCGTAGCCGTGGGGGAGCAGGAGCACGAGGCCCGAACGCTGTCCCCACTTCTGCTCGGCGGAGGAGATGAACTCGTCGATGACGGTCTGGGCGCCGTTCGCGAAGTCGCCGAACTGCGCCTCCCAGAGCACGAGTGCCTCGGGACGCTCGACCGAGTACCCGTACTCGAACGCCATCGCCGCGTACTCGCTGAGCAGCGAGTCGTAGATGTACAGGCGGGCCTGGTCCTCGGTGAGGTTCGCGAGCGGCAGCCACTCCTGGCCGTTCACCCGGTCGTGGAAGACGGCCTGGCGCTGCACGAAGGTGCCACGGCGGGCGTCCTGCCCGGCGAGGCGGACCGGCTTGCCCTCGACGAGGATCGACCCGATGGCCATGAGCTCCGCCATCGCCCAGTCGACGCCGCCGTTGCGGGTCATGTCGGTGCGCTTGGACAGGAGCTGCTGGAGCTTCGGGTGCACCTGGAAGCCCGCGGGCGGGTTGCTGTGCGCGTCGCCGATGGCCCGGACGAGTTCCTCGGACACAGCGGTCTCGTGCACCTCGACCTCGGAGTCGTCGCGCTGCGCTGCCGGTCGCTCGAGACCCTGCACGGCGCCGTCGTCGTCGACCGTGATGACCGGGATCGTGCCCGTCTGCGCCTCGTGCGTCTCGGCGAAGGCGCGTTCCAGGCGGTCCTGGAAGTCGCGGTGCGCCTCGTCGTACTCCTCTTGCGTGATGTCGCCGCGGCCGACGAGGGCCTCGGTGTAGAGGGTACGGACGGAGCGCTTCGCCTCGATGAGGTTGTACATGAGCGGCTGCGTCATCGACGGGTCGTCGCCCTCGTTGTGTCCGCGGCGGCGGTAGCAGATGAGGTCGATGACGACGTCGCGGTGGAACTCCTCGCGGTAGGCGAAGGCGAGCTCGGCGACGCGGGCGACGGCCTCGGGGTCGTCCCCGTTCACGTGGAAGATCGGCGCCTGGATCGTCTTCGCGACGTCGGTGGAGTACACCGAGCTGCGGGCCGACTCCGGCGGGGTGGTGAACCCGACCTGGTTGTTGATCACGAGGTGCACGGTGCCGCCGGTGCGGTAGCCGCGCAGCTGCGACATCTGCAGGGTCTCGACCACGACGCCCTGACCGGCCATCGCGGCGTCGCCGTGCACCAGCACGGGCAGGACGCCGAACGTGCCGGGGGCCTGCCGGTCCTGCTTCGCGCGGACGATGCCCTCGAGCACGCCGTCGACGGCCTCGAGGTGGGACGGGTTCGCGGCGATCGTCACCGGGATGGCGGTGCCGTCACTGGCGCGGAACACGCCCTCGGTGCCGACGTGGTACTTCACGTCGCCCGAACCCTGGCCCGAGACGGCGCCGGGGAGCGACGACCCCTCGAACTCGCGGAAGATCTGGCCGTAGGTCTTGCCGGCGATGTTCGTCAGCACGTTGAGCCGGCCGCGGTGGGCCATGCCGATCGCGACTTCTTCGAGGCCGGCGGTCGCCGCGCGCTGGATGAGCGAGTCGAGGAACGCGATGGTGGACTCGCCGCCCTCGAGCGAGAAGCGCTTCTGGCCGACGTACTTCGTCTGCAGGAAGGTCTCGAACGCCTCGGCCTCGTTGAGCTTGCCGAGGACCCGGAGCTGGTCGTCCTTCGACGGCTTCGAGTACGGGACCTCGATGTGGGCCTGCACCCAGCGACGCTGTTCCGGGTCCTGGATGTGCATGTACTCGATGCCCACCGTGCGGCAGTAGGCGTCGCGGAGGATCCCGAGCACGTCGCGCAGCGGGGCGTTCGTCGTGCCGGCGAGACCGCCGGTGACGAACTCGCGGTCGAGGTCCCAGAAGGTCAGCCCGTGGCTCTCGATCTCGAGGTCGGGGTGGGTGCGCTGTCGGTACTCGAGCGGGTCGATGTCCGCCATGAGGTGCCCGCGGACACGGAAGCTGTTGATGAGCTCTTGCACACGCGCCGTCTTGTTCACCCGGTGCGCGAGGTCGACGTTGATGTCGTTCGCCCACTGGATCGGCTTGTACGGGATCCGGAGCGCCGAGAAGATGCCCTCGTAGAAGCCGTGCTCGCCGATGAGCCGCTCGTGCACCTTCTTGAGGTACTCGCCCGACCCGGCGCCCTGGATGACGCGGTGGTCGTAGGTGCTCGTCAGCGTGATGGTCTTGCCGATGCCGAGCTCGACGAGGGTCTTCGCCGCCGAGCCCTGGAACTGCGCCGGGTACTCGAGGGCACCGGCGCCGATGATGGCACCCTGCCCCTTCGTCAGGCGCGGCACCGAGTGGACCGTGCCGATGCCGCCCGGGTTCGTCAGCGAGATCGTGGTGCCCTGGAAGTCGGCCGGCGTGAGCTTGTTGTCACGGGCACGCTTGACGAGGTCCTCGTAGGCGGAGAGGAACTGGCCGAACGTGAGGGTCTCGGCGCGCTTGATGCTCGGGACGAGCAGGGAGCGCGAGCCGTCCTTCTTCGGGACGTCGATCGCGATGCCGAGGTTGACGTGCGCGGGAGCGACCACGAAGGGCTTGCCGTCGCGCTCCTCGTAGAAGACGTTCTGACTCGGGAAGTCCTTGAGCGCCTGCACCATCGCCCACCCGATGAGGTGCGTGAACGAGATCTTGCCGCCGCGGGCCCGACGCAGGTGGTTGTTCACGACGATGCGGTTGTCGATCATCAGCTTCGCCGGGATCGTCCGCACGCTCGTCGCGGTCGGCACCGTGAGCGAGGCGTCCATGTTCGAGGCGAGCGTCTTCGCCATGCCCCGGAGCGGGGTCGCCACGTCCTCGTGGGTCTCCTCGTGGTCGTCGGCCTCGTCGTTGGCCTCGGCCGGGATCGGCTGCGGCGTGGGCTGGCGCGACGTGGTCTTCGCCTGGATCGGCCCGGACTTCGCCTCGCCGGGGGCGTCACCGGTCGCGGGCTGCTGGGTCGTGGACTGCTGCTGCTCGGAGGCGGCCGGAGCAGCGGGGGCGGAGGGGGACGGAGCCGGTGCGGACGCGTCGCCACCCTGGGTGCGGTGGTAGCTCTCGAGGACCGGCCACCAGGACTTGTCGACGGACTCCTTGTCGGCGACGAACTGCTCGTAGAGCTCGTCGACGAGCCACTCGTTCGCCCCGAATTCGCCCGCGGTCTCGTCCGTTCCGGTCAGATGGCTCGACACAGCCGATCGCCCACTCTCCGTCGATAGATGCTCGTGTGTGTCGTGCGTGGCAACCCTGCCTCGCACAGGTCCCAAGCCTAGCCGCTCGCAGATGACCGTTCGGTGTCAGGCGGAGGCGGGTCGCGCCTCCCGACCGGGTGTCGCGCGTGTCGCACCGGAGGCGTGCCGAGCCGCCCAGACCGGCCACCCTGGGGAGCCGTACAGTGGGGCCCATGAGGTTCTACGAGACGCGGCCGACACACGACCTGACCTACTCCGACGTCTTCCTCGTCCCCAGCCGGTCGGCGGTGACGAGCCGCTTCGACGTGGACCTCTCGGCGAACGACGGGTCCGGTGCGACCATCCCGATCGTCAGCGCCAACATGAACTCGGTCACCGGGCCGCGCCTCGCCGCGACGCTCGCCCGACGCGGCGGCCTGGGCGTCCTGCCGCAGGACATGCACCTGCAGGACCTCGACGCCGCGATCCGCTGGGTCAAGGACCAGCCGGTCGACTTCGACACCGCCTACGACATGGGCGCGCACACCACGGTCGCCGAGGCCCTCGAGCAGCTCCTGCCCGTCGCCGGACGGGGCGTGGTCGTCCGCGACGCCGCCGGCGAGTACCTCGGCTGCGTCCCCGCGGGGCGCCTCGGCGACGCGGGTCCCGACGCCACGCTCGGCGACCTGCTGCACGGCGCCTCCACCGCGATCGACGCCGAGGACGCCGGCACGCCCCGGCACGTGTACGACGTGCTGACCGCGGCCGAGGTCGACTTCGCGCCGGTCATGCGGCACGGCAAGGTCGTCGGCACGGTCAGCCAGACCAGCGCGATCCGCTCGGACATCTACCGGCCGGCCGTCGACGCGTCCGGACGCCTGCGGGTCGCTGCCGCGATCGGCATCAACGGCGACGTCGCCGCGAAGGCGCAGGCGCTCGCGGCCGCCGGCGTCGACGTGCTCGTCCTCGACACCGCGCACGGCCACCAGGAGGGCATGCTCCGCGCCCTCCGCACCGTCGCCGCCCTCGGTCTCGACATCCCGCTCGTCGCGGGCAACGTCGTCACCGCCGACGCGGTCGCCCACCTCGTCGAGGCCGGTGCGACCATCATCAAGGTCGGCGTCGGACCCGGCGCCATGTGCACCACGCGCATGATGACCGCCGTCGGTCGCCCGCAGTTCTCCGCCGTGCTCGAGACCGCCGCCGCGGCCCGGTCGCTCGGCGCGCACGTGTGGGCCGACGGCGGCGTCCGGTACCCGCGCGACGTGGCGCTCGCCCTCGCCGCCGGCGCGTCCGCCGTGATGATCGGCTCGTGGTTCGCGGGCACGCTCGAGGCGCCCGGAGTCCTCCGTCGCGACGCCGCGGGCAAGGCGTACAAGGAGAGCTGGGGCATGGCCAGTGCCAAGGCCGTCCGGGAGCGCTTCGAGCGCCTCGACCCCTACGAGCGGGCCCGCAAGGCGCTCTTCGCCGAGGGGATCTCGTCGTCGACGATCTACCTCGACCCGGAGCGGCCGAGCGTCGAGGACCTGCTCGACATGATCACCACCGGTGTCCGCAGCTCGGCGACGTACGCGGGGGCGTCGTCCCTCGCCGAGTTCTCCGAGCGGGCGCTCGTCGGCATCCAGTCGGCCGCCGGCTACGAGGAGGGCAAGCCGCTCCCCGTCAGCTGGTAGCGCCCGGCGCGCCGCCGCGCCGCCGCGCCGCGCGCGGGGGCGGCGAGACTCGGCCCCGCGGACAGTTTCGTGGCACTCAGTCCGCGAAACTGTCCGCCCAGCCGAGTCTCGGGTGGCGACCACGGACGGACGGGAGGCGCGGTGCCAGCTGGCACCGCGCCTCCCGTCCGTCAATCGCGCGTCCACCGCCGGCGGGTCGCGTCCTCGACGGTGCCGACGAGCTCCTCGAGGATGTCCTCGAGGAAGAGCACACCGAGCGTCCGGCCCTCGGCGTCGAACGCCCGCGCCACGTGACGACCGGCGGCGCGCATCGTCGCGAGGGCGTCCTCGAGGTCCATCTCCGTGTACAGCGAGATGAGCTGCCGGATCCGCTTCGGCGGCACCGGGTCGTCGTACTCGTCCGGTCGGAGGTCGATGACGTCCTTCACGTGCACGTAGCCCGTGGGGGAGCCGTCCTCGGCCACGAGCACGTACCGCGAGAACCCGCGCTGGGCCACGGCCCGCTCGACGTCACCGGGGGTGGCGTCCTCGGGGAGGGTGACGAGCTCGGCCATCGGCACGGCGACGTCCTTGACCTTCTTCTCGGTGAACTCGAACGCCAGGGCGAGCTTGCCGTCGTCGGTGAGGGTTCCCTCGCGTCGGGACTGCTCGACGATGGTCTGGACCTCCTCGACGGTGAACGCGCTCACGGCTTCGTCCTTCGGTTCGACCCGGAAGAGCCGGAGCACGGCGTTCGCGACCTCGTTCAGGCCGACGACGACCCAGTGCAGGCCGTGGCCGATGTACCAGAGCGTCGGCACGAGGAGGAGCGCCGCACGGTCGGGCATCGAGAACGAGATGTTCTTCGGGACCATCTCGCCGAACACCACGTGCAGGAACGACACGAGCAGCAGCGTGAACACGAACGCCACGACGCCGATGACCTCGACGCTCCAGCCGGTGAGGTGCAGCGGGACCTCGAGCAGGTGGTGGATCGCCGGCTCGGAGACGTTGAGGATGAGCAGCGAGCACACCGTGATGCCGAGCTGGGTGGTGGCGAGCATGCGGGTGGCGTGCTCCATCGCCCAGAGCGTCATCTGTGCGGCGCGCGAGCCCTCTTCCGCGCGCGGCTCGATCTGGGAGCGGCGGGCGGAGATGACGGCGAACTCGGCCGCGACGAAGTAGGCGTTGCCCATCAGGAGGACGACGAGCCAGAAGATGCCCCACCAGTCGGAGCTCATCGGGTGCCGCCCTTCGCAGAGGCCTTCGAGGCCGGGATGATGATGCCGGTCGCCGGGGTCTCCGGCGGCGTGGGCGTCCAGCGGATCCGGTCGATGCGGCGCCCGTCGAGGCGTTCGACGCGGAACACGCCGTCCTCGAGCGGCACCTCGTCACCGACGGCCGGGAGCCGCCCGAGGGTCGACATGATGAACCCGCCGACGGTCTCGTACGGGCCGTCCTCGGGGACCTTCACGCCGGCGCGGTCCTCGAGCTCGTCCGGGCGGAGGAGCCCCGGGAAGGTCAGCCAGTTGCGCGACCGGACGACGTCGATCCGTGCACGGTCGTGCTCGTCGGACACCTCGCCGACGATCTCCTCGATGAGGTCCTCGAGCGTCACGACCCCCGCGGTGCCGCCGTACTCGTCGACGACGATCACCATCTGGTAGCCGCGACCACGGACCTCGGCGAGCAGCGTGTCGCCGGGCATCGTCTCGGGGACGCGCTCGGCGTCGGTCATGAGGGCGCCGACGGGGACCTCGGGGCGCTTCTCGCGGGGCACGGCGACGGCCTGCTTCACGTGCACGATGCCGACGACGTCGTCCGCGTCCTCCTCGATGACGGGGAAGCGGCTGAACCCGGTCTTCCGGGCGAGCGCGATGACGTCGTCGGCGGACTCGGACACGCGGATCGTGGAGAGCCGGGGGCGCGGGGTCATCACGTCGCTGGCGCTCAGCTCGGAGAACGAGATCGTCCGTTCGAGCAGCGTCGCGGTGTCCTGCTCGAGGGAGCCCTCGGACGCGGACCGACGCAGCAGCGAGGTGAGCTCCTCGGCGCTGCGCGCACCGGACAGTTCCTCTTGCGGCTCGATGCCCATCGCCCGGAGCACGGCGTTGGCGGTGCCGTTCAGCACCGCGACGGCCGGCTTGAACACCGTGGTGAACGCGATCTGCAGCGGCACGACGAGCTTCGCGGTCTGCAGGGGGAGCGCGAGCGCGAAGTTCTTCGGCACGAGCTCACCGAGGATCATCGACAGCAGGGTCGCGATGACGAGCGCCACGATCGAGCCGACGGTCTCGACGATCGCCTCGGGCAGCCGCATCGCGAGGAACGGCGCTTCGAGCAGCTTGGCGATCGACGGCTCGAGCAGGTAGCCGGTGAGCAGGGTCGTCAGCGTGATGCCGAGCTGCGCGCTGGAGAGGTGCGTCGAGGTGACCTTCAACGCACCGATGACCGGTGCGAGGCCGGTCTCACCGCGGTCTCGTCGGGCCTCGACGTCGGCGCGGTCGAGGTTGACCAGCGCGAACTCGGACGCGACGAAGACACCGGTGCCGAGTGTCAGCAGGATGCCGCCGATCAGCATGACGATGTCGATCGGACTCATGATTCACCTCCCGCAGGGCGCGAGGCAGTGCAGCTCACCGAGTGAGCGGCGGATGAGTGAGGCGAAGAACTGTTCGGGGGATCGTCCACAGTGAGGCAATCGTACTGCCTGGCGCGCGGCCAAGCCGAGAGAACGTACAGAACGGCCTACGCCGTGACGCGTGCGCGGTGGTACTGCTGCGGCTCGTAGTCCACGGAGACGCCGAGCTCGACCGCGGCGCGGAGCGGGAAGCCCGGGTCGCGCAGGAACTCGCGGCCCACCATGACGACGTCCGCCTGGCCGGTCGCCACGATCTGCTCGGCCTGGAACGCCTCCGAGATCATGCCGACCGCGATCGTGCCGATGCCGGCGTTGCGCTTGATCGCGTCGGCGAAGGGCACCTGGTAACCAGGGCCGACCGGGATCGGGGCGCTCGCGACGTTGCCACCGGTCGAGACGTCCGCGAGGTCGGCACCGTGCTCGGCGGCCCAGCGCGCGACCTGCGTGGTCTCCTCGAGCGTCAGGCCGCCTTCGACCCAGTCGGTCGCCGAGAAGCGGACGACGACCGGGAAGCCCGCGCCGACCTCGGCACGGACGGCGTCCAGCACCTCGAGCAGGGCGCGGGCGCGGTTCTCGAGCGAGCCGCCGTACGAGTCGGTCCGGTGGTTGCTCAACGGCGACAGGAACTGGTGCAGCAGGTAGCCGTGCGCGGCGTGGATCTCGACGAGGTCGAAGCCGGCCTCGACCGAGCGTCGAGCGGCAGCGGCGAACGCCAGGGCCACCACGCGGATGTCCTCGGTGGCGAGCTCGCGCGGCTCGGCGTACCCGTCGAATGCGACCGCGGACGGTGCCACGGTGTTCCAGCCGCCCTGGTCCGCCGGGACCGAACCGTGCGTCGACTCCCACGGGCGGAACGTCGACGCCTTCCGGCCGGCGTGCGCGAGCTGGACGCCCGCGGCGGCGCCCTGCGAGTGGATGAAGTCGACGATCGGGCGGAACGCGTCGCGCTGCTCGTCGTTCCACAGCCCGAGGTCCTGCGGGCTGATCCGCCCCTCCGGCACGACGCCCGTGGCCTCGACCACGACCGCGCCGGCACCGCCCTTGGCGAAGCCGCCGAGGTGCACGAGGTGCCACGGCGTCGGCACGCCGTCCTGCGCCTCGACCGAGTACTGGCACATCGGGGAGACCCAGATGCGGTTGCGGACGGTCAGGTCGCGGATGGTGATCGGTTCGAACAGGGCGTGCGTCACGCGGGCTCCTTCTCGGCGGTCGCCCCGGTCGCGAGCTCCTGCAGGAACGCGCGGAGTCCGGCGGACGACGTGTAGTGGTGGCCGACCGCCCCGATCGCTTCCGCGCCGGCGGCGTTCTCGGCCCTGTTGTCGACGAACACCATCTGCGCGGCGTCGATTCCCAGGCGCGCGCACGTGTCCAGGTAGATCGAGGCGTCCGGCTTCAGGACGTGCTCCTCGGCGCTCACCACGACGGTCTCGAACAGGGACCCCATCGGGGACCGGCGGTACGGGTCACCGAAGTCGAACCCGGCGTTCGACAGCAGGGCGACCCGGGTGCCGGCGTCGTGCAGCTCCTCGACGATCGCGAGGGTCTCCGGCTCGACCTCGAACCAGCCGGTGAAGTCGATCGCCCAGAACCGGTGGATGTCGGTGATGCGCCACGATCGGCCGGTGCGCTCGGCGATCGCGCGCCAGTAGTCCACGACGGAGAGGTCGCCGCGGTCCAGGTCGTGTCGGAGCTCCTGGTAGACGGGGAAGAGCTCGTCCGCCGGCACCCCGGTCGCCGCGACGAGGGCGTCCCGCGAGGCGTGCGGCGTCCGGCTGATCACCTCGCCGTAGTCGAAGACCACCACACGACCGGGCAGGAACAGGCTCATGCGCTCCACCGTAACGTGGCGTCTCGTGAACGACTTCGTCCCCTTCGCCCCGACCGACGCCGCCGCCTGGACCACCGCCCCGCACGGCGACTCCACCAAGTACCGGCGGGGTGTCCTCGGCGTCGCGACCGGCTCCGACCAGTACCCGGGTGCCGCCGTGCTCGGCGTCGACGCCGCCGTGCACACCGGCGTCGGGATGGTCCGGTACGTCGGACCGTCCCGCGCGTCGGACCACGTGCTCGCGCGGCGTCCCGAGGTCGTCGCCGGGGTCGGACGGGTGCAGGCGTGGCTCGTCGGCTCCGGGATCTCGGCTGGCTCGCTCGACGACCTGGACGACGTGACGGCGGAGGGGTTCCGTCACGCCTCGGACGACGGGGTCCCCGTGGTCGTCGACGCCGGGGCGATCCCGCTCGTCGAGCTCGGTCCCCTGGCGGTGCTGACGCCGCACGCGGGGGAGCTCGCCGGCGTCCTGCACGAGTCGCGGGAGTCGATCGAGCAGGACCCGGCCGCGGCCGCGCTCCGTGCCGCCGCGCAGACCGGGAGCGTCGTGCTCCTGAAGGGGTCCGCCACGCACGTCGCGACACCCGACGGGTCGGTGCGGCTCGTGGCCTCGTCGGCGACACCGTGGCTCGCGGCCGCCGGCGCCGGCGACGTCCTCGGCGGGGTGCTGGGGGCGCTCGTGGCGGCTCGGCAGGGAGCGGCGGAGGCGGCCGGGTCGTCGCTGTCGCCGTCCGACCTGGCGCACCTGGCCGCCTCGGCTGCGGTGGTGCACGGGATCGCGGCGCGACGGGCGTCCGGGGGTGGGCCGTTCACGATGGCGGCGCTGGTCGAGCGGCTGCCGGGCGTGGTGCGCGACCTCGTCGTCGAGGGCGACGCGCGGGGGTAGCCGCGAGCGGCGACGGACGGGAGGCGCGGTGCGGGCCGGCACCGCGCCTCCTGGCCGTCAGGTGGTCACGTCCGGGGCGTGACGCGCGTCGTGCGCGTCAGCTCGCGGGGGTGGCGTGCACGAGGAACTCGACCGCACCCGCGTCGTCGACCTGCACGAAGCCGAGGCTCGGGGCCTGCACGCCGAAGTCCGAGAAGGTGATCGGGATCGAGCCGGAGACGTCGACGCCGTCGCCGTTCAGCCCGACCTCGAGCGTCGCGGCGACCGACTTCGTGATGCCGTGCAGGGTGAGGTCCCCGGTGGCCTCGACCTTCGTCGTGCCGGAGCCGGACGGGACCGCGTCCGCGATCGGCTCGGTGAGCGTGAAGGTCGCGGTGGGGAACGCCGACGTGTCGAGCGCCGAGTCGCGGAAGTACGAGTCGCGCTGGGCCGAGTCCGTGGCGATGTCGGCGACCTGCACGGTGATGGTCGCCTTCGTGATGGCGGTGCCGTCGACGGTCGCGCTGCCGGTGACGCTGTCGGTGCGCCCGGTGACGGTGACGTCCGAGCCGTTCAGGACCTCGTGGACGCGGTACCCGGCCTCGGAGTCCCCGCCGACCGTCCACGCGCCGGACAGGTCCGCGGCGTCGAGCGTCGACGGGGCGCGGCTCGCGGCGACGCTCGGGGCGGCGGAGGCCTTGGCGTTCTCGCTGCTCGTGTAGAGGTTCGTGCCGACGATCGCGGCGACGACGCCGATGACGACGACCGCGGCGACGACCGCGATCCAGATGACGGCTCTGCGGCGCGTGCGCGGGGTGTCGGAGGTCACGAGGGGAACGGTGACACGTCATGCTCGGGGGAACCTGTGACGGGCGTGCCGCTACGCTCGTCCGGTGCAGAGGACGGTGTGGCGTTCGCGGTGGCGTTCGCGGTGGCCCGAGGTCGCGGCGTTCGTCGTGGCGTTCGCCGCCGTGCACGCGGTCCTCTGGTGGCTGACCTCCGTGTCGGCGAACCTGCCGCTCGGCGACGTCACGATCACCTACCGGCGGTGGATCGAGACCGGGCACGCGTCCGGGTTCTGGGTCGGGATCGACGAGGACTGGGTGTACCCGATCCTCGCGATCGTCCCGATGGCCGCTGCCGCCGTCGGGGGCGTGACGTCGATCGGCACCGGGTGGCTCGTGCTCATGGTCGTGCTCGACGCCGTCGCGTGCGCGTTCCTGTGGCGCTTCCGTGGGCTCGGCGTGCGCGTCGTGTGGTGGTGGCTCGCCTTCCTGCTCGCCCTCGGGCCGATCGGCCTCGGACGCATCGACACCGTCGCGACCGTCCTCGCCCTGGTCGGGGTGGCCTTCGTCGCGTCGCGGCCGGCCGTCGCCTCGGCGCTCTTCACCGCCGGTGCGTGGACGAAGGTCTGGCCCGCGGCGCTCGTGGGCGTGCTCCTGCTGCTCCGCCGTGGACACCGCCGCGGGGTGCTCGTCGGTGCGCTCGTGCTGACGGCGCTCATCGTCCTCGTCGACGTCCTGTACGGGGGAGCGGCCCACCTGTTCTCGTTCGTGGGGCAGCAGAGCGGCCGTGCGCTGCAGATCGAGGCGCCCCTCGCGACCCCCTTCATGTGGGCGGCGGCGCTCGGCGTCCCCGGTGCCGCGGTCTACTACGACCAGCAGATCCTGACGTTCGAGGTGTCCGGCGCGGGGACGCACGCGGCAGCCGCGGTGTCGACGCCGCTCATGGCCGTGGTCGTCGTCGGCGGGGTGCTGCTCGCGCTCTGGGCCGTGCACAGCGGCGCGCACCGGGCCGAGGCCGCGCCGCTGCTGGCACTGCTCCTGGTCGCCGCGCTGGTCGCCGCGAACAAGGTCGGGTCGCCGCAGTACATCGGGTGGTTCGCCGTGCCGATCGTGTGGGGGCTCGTCGCCGGTCGTCCGAGCGCCCGGCGCTTCTTGCCCGTCGCCGTCGCCGCGATCCCGATGGCGCTGCTGACGCAGGTGATCTACCCCGGGTTCTACGACCAGGTGCTCACCGTGCAGCCCTGGGTGCTCGTGGTCCTCACGCTCCGGAACGCGCTCGAGGTCGGGGTGCTGGTCTGGAGCGTCGTCGCGATCGTCCGGCTCGGCGTGCGGGCCCGTACCACCGCTGTGCCGGTCGTCCCGGCAGGGGGCAGGATGGACGCATGATCGTCGCGTTCTCCGTCGCCCCGTCCGGTGGTCCCTCCGCGAGCTCGGACGGGTCCGTGCACGACGCCGTCGCGGCCGCCGTGCGGATCGTCCGCGAGAGCGGCTTGCCGAACCGCACCTCGTCGATGTTCACCGAGGTCGAGGGGGAGTGGGACGAGGTCATGGACGTCGTGAAGCGCGCCACCGAGGCCGTCGGGGCGTACGGCACGCGGGTGTCCCTCGTGCTCAAGGCCGACATCCGCCCGGGGCACACCGGCGAGATCGACGGCAAGCTCGAGCGGCTCGAGGCTGCGCTCGACGACTGAGCGACACGCCGAGCGCCTCCCACGGATGTCGGTGGTCGGGTGTGTCCTGTCGGTGTCGGACGGAACGCGTCCGCACGACGACGAGGAGCACGTGATGATGCACGACGGCTGGTGCCCCGACTGCGACCTGCGGACGGTCGTCATCGACTCGGATGAACACGGCGACACCGCCTGGGCGAGCTGCACCGAGTGCGGCGCCGGGTGGGTCCACCGTGACGAACTCCCGGGGCTCGTCGTCGCGGCCCACGCGGAGCCGGAGCGTCGCGCCGCCTGACGCGGGTCGAATCGATTCGGCCGGGCGACTTCCGTTCGGCCTTTGGAGCGGTCTACACTGCTGAGACCGGTCGCTTTCGGCGGCCGGTCGTCCACGTTCGCCGCTGAACCAGGACCACCCTCCGCCCGTTCCCGGTCGCACCGTCAGCGACGTCGACGGCACGGAGGCACGGTGCGGCGACCACGCGCACCGACGGTCCCAGCCGACTCACGCGAGTCGACGTCCGGAACCCGTCCCGCTCCTCCCGTCCCGAAACAGGCACCATGTCCCAGCTCACGCCTGCGCGTCGCGCACTCGCGCTCATCGCCCTCGCCCTCGGCGGGTTCGCCATCGGTTCGACCGAGTTCGTCGCGATGGGGCTCCTGCCGAACATCGCCGAGGCACTCCTGCCGCGCCAGTACGGCCTCGACCCGGACGCCGGGATCGCGCACGCCGGCTGGCTCGTGAGCGCCTACGCCCTCGGTGTCGTCGTCGGTGCCCCCACGATCGCGGCGATGTCGGCGAAGTTCCCGCGCAAGGGCCTGATCCTCGTGCTGCTCGTCGGGTTCGTCCTGGCGACGATCGCGAGCGCGATCCTGCCGTCGTTCGGCCTCGTGCTCGTGGCGCGGTTCGTCGCGGGACTCCCGCACGGTGCGTACTTCGGCATCGCGTCCATCGTGGCGGGCGACATCATGGGGCCGGGCAAGCGCGGCAAGGGCATCGCGATGGTGCTGCTCGGCCTGTCCGTCGCGAACGTCGTGGGCGTCCCGGCGATCACCTGGGTCGGGCAGGTCGCCAGCTGGCGCATCGCGTACGGCGTCGTCGCCGTCCTGTTCGCCCTGACGTTCCTCGCGGTGTGGGCCTTCGTGCCGCGCAGTGCCCGTGACGAGCACGCGACGATCGGCCGCGAGCTGCGGGCGTTCCGCGTGCCGCAGGTCTGGATGGTGATGGGCCTCGGAGCCGTCGGCTTCGGCGGCTTCTTCGCGGTCTACTCGTACATCTCGCCGCTCGTGCAGAACGTCACGGGGCTGTCGGAGTCGTTCGTGCCGCTCGTCCTCGTGGTCGTCGGCATCGGCATGGTCATCGGCGGCGTGCTCGGCGGGCACCTGGCCGACCACAGCGTCAAGCGCACGATCTACGTCGGCATGTTCGCGCTGATCGGCGCCCTGCTCGTCACCGTCCTCACCGCGCAGTGGGTGTGGGGGGTCTTCCTCGGTGCGTTCCTGCTCGGTGCGACCTCGTCCGCGATCCCGCCGGCCGTGCAGTCCCGCCTGATGGACGTCGCCGGAGACGCACGGACCATCGCGGCGGCGCTCAACCACTCGGCGTTCAACATCGGCAACTCGATCGGTGCGGCCCTGGGCGGCGCGGTCATCGCGGCCGGGTTCGGCTTCAAGGCACCGGGGTGGCTCGGTATCGTGCTGGCGCTGCTCGGTGTCCTCATGACGATGGTGAGCTACGGCGCCGAGCGCCGCAGCACCCGCCGTGCGTCGCTCCGGTCGTCGTCGCCGTCCACCGGCCCGATCACCGCGCCCGTTCCGCTGGGCTGACGCGGGTCCCACCGGCCAGGAGGCGCGGGGCGGCCCCGCACCGCGCCTCCAGTCCGTCGCACGGTGCGGTAGACCGCCGATCGTGAGCAGAAGAGGTCGGGTCCTGTGACGGGACCCGACCTCTTCTGCTCACGAAGCGTGCGGCGTGCGGCGCGCGGCGTGCGGCGCGCGCTACAGGCCGAGCGGGCTGCCGTCCTGGACGATGATGCCGTCGGTGATCGCGCGCTTCCGCAGCGCCACCTTCGTGCCGACGTCGAAGCCCGCGACGCGGTACTTCTCGCGGATGCGCTTGAGGTAGCTCTTCGCGGTCTCCTCGGAGATGCCGAGCTGGTACGCGACGCTCTTCACCGGCTCGCCGCCGCCGTACAGCGCCATGACGCGACGCTCCTGGGCGCTGAGCTTCGGCACGCCACCGACGTCACCGCTGTTGATCGCCAGGTCGAGCTCGGCGGAGACGTACTGCTCGCCGCGCTGGGCGGAGCGGATGGCCTCGACGATCATCTCGGCGTCCTCGCTCTTCACGAGGTAGCCGAGGGCGCCGGAGGCGAGGGCCTCGCGGACGACGTTCGGCTCCGAGTAGGTGCTCATCACGACGGTTTTCACACCGGCGGTCTTGAGCGTCGAGATCTTCAACGAGACCGGGATCGAGTCCTTGAGGTCGAGGTCGAGCAGCACGACGTCGACCGGGAACGCCGGGCTCGTGAGGAGCTCGGGCCAGGTGGTGACGGCGGCGACGAGCGTGATGTCGTCGGCTGCGTTCCGGATCCACTCGGTGAGCGCGCCGAGGAGCATCCTGTGGTCGTCGACGAGTGCGAGTCGGATCGGTTCCTCTGGAGTCGCCATGGTGGCGTCCTTTCTCGGGGGCGGTCGTGGGCCGATCCTAGGGGGACGGACCACGGGGCACGGGCAGGCTGGTCAGGGTGTCCGGCAGTCGGGCCAGCCGGTTCCGTGCGACGACTACATCGACGGATGTCGGTCGACGACGCAGTGCGCGACGACGTGCAGCACGCCGTCGCGGACGGAGTCCTGGTACGGGCCGATCCGCTGCAGGGCGCTCCACGCGGTCGGGCCGAGTCGACGCCGGGGGACACCGCGCGACTCGAAGACGACCGGGACGTCCATCGTCTCGTCGGTGACGGGGTGCCCGTCCGAGCCGACGGGGCCGAGCGTCACGGAGACGACGGGCGATCCGGCCTGGGTCTGCTTGCCGTCGCCGACCATCTGCCAGAGCGTCTGCAGCAGGCCGTCGCGCTGCGCGGGGGAGAGGTGGCCCGCGAGCGACTGCGGATCCGCGACGCTGACGGAGCGGCCGAGGTTGTCGGACTCCGTGATCGCGTGGTACAGCCAGGTCTCGCGGCGGCCCTCGATGAGGTGCAGGCGCAGCTCGGTGGCGAGCGAGGCGGCGACCGAGGCGGACGCGTCCGAGAGCGGGAGGGGGTCGCTGCCGTTGGCGACGGCGTCGAGGAGCTTCTCGGCGGCGAGGTCGAGCCGGGCGAGTTCGTCGGAGGCGAGCATGCCCACGGCGAACTGCGGTGCCTGCACGTTGCTCTGCACGAGGACCCGGTCGAGTTCACGCTGCACGAGCTGGCGGAACCGGTGCACCACGAAGAGCGCGATCGACGGCGGGACGGTCACGAGCGCCACGGTGGACACGATCGCGGGCAGGGTGTCGCTCGTGATCGGCGTCGAGGCGACCGCCATCCCGACGAACGCGAGGCCGAGGACGGCGATGGCGGCGGCGACCTCGCGGGCCGGGCGCAGGGTCGCGACGGGCAGGAGCGCGAAGCCGGCGGCGACGGACGCGGACGCCGAGTGGGCGATGTCGTGCTCGGGCCAGATGCCGATGAAGTCGAGCGTCACGACGCAGCCGAGGACGACGCAGATCAACGCGAAGGCGAGCCCGGTCAGTCGTTCGCCGTACGTGAGCAGGCTGAGCCCGACCCCGACGGCGGCGACGAGGTAGAGCGCCCAGGCCGCTGCGGGCAACCACGGGTCGGTGAACTCCGTCCAGCGGATGAGGAAGAAGACGATCCCCGCGACGGCTTCGATACCGGTGAGGACCGCGGCGCCGAGTCCGAGGTAGCCGGCGCCGAGCGAGGCGCCGGGCTTGGCGGCCTGCCGCAGCGAGCGCGCGCCGGTCGAGGTGGAGGGGAGGCCGCGCGCCTGTCGACGTTCGCTGCCCCGGTACCGCTCCCGCGCCTCCCGTCGGGTCCGCGGAGCGGGCTGCACGGTCTCGCCGGGGAGGCCGCGGCTGATGGTGTCCTCGGGGACGCGGCTCATCTGGGTGCCTCCAGGACGACGGTCGTGCCGGATCCCGGCGCGGAGAAGAGCTTCGCGTCGCCGCCGACCTCGCGGAGGCGGTTCACCACGCTCTCCTTGAAGCCGAGCCGTTCGGCACTGACGTGGGTGAGGTCGAAGCCGACGCCGGAGTCGGTGACCATCGCGCGGACCATCTCGTTGTCGTGCACGATCGTGACGTGCGCCTCGCCGACGCCGGCGTGCCGGCGGACGTTCTCGAGGCACTCGCCGAGCGCGAGCAGGAAGGCGTCGAGCACGTTCGACGGCAGGAGGACCTGCCCGGTGCCGTGCCAGCTCACCTCGAGGCCCATGCGGCCGAAACGCTGCTTGACCGACTCGAGGGTCTGGCCGAGCGGGGACTCTTCCTCGCGGGTGAGCGAGTAGTCGCCGGACTGCTGCGGCTGCGGCGTCGCACCGAGACGGAGGTGGCGGAGGAGTCGGGCGTCCTCGGCGGCCTGCTCACGCATCGCCTGCTCGGAGACGCCCACGCCGGAGTGCGCGAGGAGGGTCAGCGTGGCGAGCACGGTGTCGTGCAGGAGCCGGGCACCCTGTCGTCGCTGCGCCTCGGTCTCGCTCGCCTGGCGTTCGGCGCGGTGCGCGGTGCCGATGCTGTAGATCCGGCGGGCGACGCGCGGGATGCTCCGGGAGATCCAGATCGTCACGACGGCGATGAGCACCCACCCGAGCAGCGCGCCGGTGACCGGGGCGGCGAGGACGCTGCCGCTCGCCCAGACGATCGCGACGACGACGGCCGCCCCGGCGACGATGGTCAGTCCGAGGCCCACGGGCTTCCCGCGCTGGGACATGAGCGGTGCCGAGATGCTGCCGGCGGCGAGGGGCACCACCGCGGAGGCGATGATCGGACGCGCTGTCTCGTCGACGCCGAGCAGCAGGAGTGCGAGCGCGCCGAGGCCCGAGGCGAGGATGAGCGCCGTCCACCACACCGAGCCGTTCCACCCGAAGACCAGGAAGCCGGCGATCATGATCGCGATGCAGGCGAGCCCGCCGAGCAGCGGGACGACCGGGACCGCGAGGGCACAGATCACCGCGACGACCGACACCAGGGCGCAGACGATGCCGACGACACGGGTCGTCGACCGGAGCAAGCGGTCGCGTTCCTGTGCGATGAAGTCCATCGGTGTCCTGGTCGTGGCGGTGTGGCTGAGGGAAAACCGAGCCTGGTTCAGGCTGGGCACCACGCCATCATTCCACGCGCGACACCCATTGGGGGGTGTTCGGCGCGCCAGCCCGTGTCGGATGGTGCCGCGATCGTCATTGCAAGCGTTGTGCGTCCAAGAGCCGCCGGAGGTGCGCCCCCACGGCCTCGTGCTCGATCAGGAACCCGTCGTGCCCGAACTCGCTCTCGATCACGGCCGCGCGGTCACCGTCGAGGGTGTCCGGCACGCCGGCCGCGATGCGGTGCTGGTCCTCGATCGGGAACAACCGGTCGCTCGACACCCCGACCACGAGCGTGCGGGCCGTCACCTGCGCCAGCGCCGCCGCGATCCCGCCCCGACCGGCTCCGACGTCGTGCGAGTCCATCGCGTGGGTGAGCGTCACGTAGGAGCTCGCGTCGAACCGACGGGTGAACTTGTTCCCGTGGAAGTCGAGGTAGCTCTCGACCGAGAAGCGGCCGTCGTCGCCGAGCGGTGAGACGTCGCTCTGCCACGACCGGGCGAAGCGGCCGTTCAGCTCGTCGGACGCCCGGTAGGTCATCAACGCCATCCGCCGAGCAAGCGCCAGCCCGCGGTGGGGGCCCTCGCCGGCGTCGGCCTCGTAGTAGTCGCCGCCCGCGAACGCCGGGTCCATCTGGATCGCAGCGCGCTGCAGCGAGTTCGCGGCGATCTGGTCGGCGGTGGTCTGCGCCGTGCTCGCCAGCACCGCGAGCCGGGACACCCGTGCAGGGTGGGTGACGGCGAACTCGAGCGCGTGCATGCCGCCCATCGACCCGCCGACGACGGCCGCGAAGACGTCGATGCCGAGCCGGTCGGCCAGCTGCGCCTGCACCGCCACCTGGTCGCGCACGGTGACGAACGGGAAGCGGGATCCCCACTCGAGGCCGTCCGGCGACACCGACGACGGCCCGGTCGTGCCCTGGCAGCCGCCGAGCATGTTCGGTGCGACGACGAACCACCGGTCGGTGTCGATCGCCCGGCCGGGGCCGACGACGTCGCCCCACCAACCGGCGGTGCGGTGTCCGGGACCGGGTGCGCCGGCGACGTGCGAGTCGCCGGTCAGCGCGTGGAACACCAGGACCGCGTTGTCGCGGTCGGCGTTGAGCGTGCCCCAGGTCTCGTACGCCACGCGCACGGCGGGGATGCGTCCACCCCGCACCCACTGCTCACCGAGGGACGCGAAGTGCCGGGAGCCGGGGTGGTCGCCCGGGCGCCAGGCGCCGGTCACCGGGGGCTTGCCGAGCGTGCCGAGTTCGGTTCCGGGCACGAGGGTGGACGGCACGGAGTCCTCGGGGGTCGTCTGCCAGTCCATCGGGTCCAGTCTGCCGGGAGGCGCGGCGCGGGCCGCCAGTGTTACGTCACGTCCGGCGCGTCGCGGGTCCGCTGCGGCGGGTCGCGGGCGCTCGCGGCTGCGTGCGTGCGGGCGGGTGCGGGTGCGTGCGTGCGCATGTTCCGACATCGCACTCGTCGTTCGACGCGTGGATCGTCGCACCATGCACACGCACCGGATGTGTGCGCAACCAACGACGTCCCACGAGTCGATCGACTCGTGGGACGTCGCATGGTGCACACGCATCGAGCGCGAGGGTCCGCGACAGCGCCCGCGCCCGGGGCCGCTACGCGCGCTGGCCCTCCTGCGCGACCGCACGGGCCGCGGCGAGCCCGGCCTCGAGGTCGGCCTTGAGGTCCTCGACGTTCTCGATCCCCACCGACAGCCGCACCAGTCCCGGGGTGACCCCGGTGGTGAGCTGCTGCTCGGGCGTCAGCTGCGAGTGCGTGGTCGACGCCGGGTGGATGACGAGGGAGCGCACGTCGCCGATGTTCGCGAGGTGCGAGAACAGCTGCAGGTTGTCGACGAACGCCTTGCCGGCGGGCACGCCGCCCTTGAGCTCGAACGACAGCACGGCCCCGACGCCCTTCGGCGCGTAGCGGTTCGCCGCGGCGTACCACGGCGAGGTCGGCAGCCCGGCGTAGGCGACGGTCGCGACGTCCGGGTGCCGGTCGAGCCACTCGGCGATCTCCTGCGCGTTCGACACGTGCCGCTCGATGCGGAGCGACAGCGTCTCGATGCCCTGCAGCAGCGCGAACGCGGTGTCCGCCGAGTTCGACGCACCGAGGTCGCGGAGCAGCTGCACCCGGGCCTTGACGATGTAGGCGAGCTCGTTGCCGACGGCCTCGGCGAAGACCGCGCCGTGGTACGAGGGGTCCGGCGTGTTGAACTCGGGGAACTTGTCCGGGTGCTGCGACCACGCGAACTTCCCGGAGTCGACGATGATCCCGCCGATCACGGTGCCGTGCCCGCCGAGGAACTTCGTCGCCGAGTGCACGACGATGTCGGCACCGTGCTCGAACGGACGGATGAGGTACGGCGTCGCGATCGTGTTGTCGACGATGAGCGGCACGCCGGACTCGTGGGCGACCTCGCTGACGCCGGTGATGTCGAGCACGTTGATCCTCGGGTTGCCGATCGTCTCGGCGAAGAACAGCTTCGTGTTCGGTCGGACCGCGCGGCGCCACTCGTCGAGGTCGTCCTGGTCCTCGACGAACGTGGTCTCGATGCCGAGCTTCGCGAGCGTGTACTTGAACAGGTTGTACGTGCCGCCGTAGATCGACGACGAGGACACGATGTGGTCCCCGGCGCCCGCGATGTTGAGCACCGCGTAGGTCTCCGCCGCCTGGCCGCTCGACACCAGGAGCGCCCCGGAGCCGCCCTCGAGCGCCGCGATCCGCTGCTCCACGACGTCGTTCGTCGGGTTCATGATGCGCGAGTAGATGTTGCCCGGCTTGGCCAGGGCGAAGAGGTCACGGGCCTCGTCGGAGTTCGCGAAGACGTACGAGGTCGTCTTGTAGATCGGTGTCGCGCGGGCCCCCGTGGTCGGGTCGGGCTGTGCGCCGGCGTGGATCTGCGTGGTCTCGAACCGCCACTGGGCGGCGTCGTTCTGGGTCATCTCGTGCTCCTGTCCGGTGGCGGTCGTCGGGTCGTCGGGTCGTCGGGTCGCCCAGCGCTCGGCCCAGGAGGCGCGGCGCGGCTGTGCGTCGCCCGTCACGGTACGCAGGTGGTCGCGTCGGCACCAGCGCGCCCGCCTCGGGACGTAACGACCGAGGCGGAGGCGAGCCGCGCCTCCTGGCCCGCGCCGCACTGTGCGAGGTTCCGCGCGCCGTGGGACGCTCGTTCCCTCGCACCGTGGGCGGAGGCTCGCACAGTACGGACGCGCGGGCGCAGTCTCACTCTTCGCGGCGGAAGAGCCAGCGCACGTTCGGTTCGAGGAGCCAGCGCATTCCCCGGCGGACGAACGGCTGGGCGAGGAACAGGCTCACCGCGCAGGCGATCGCCACCATGAGCAGCACGTACGGCCACGCCGAGTGCTGCCCGGCGAGCACCCCGGACTCGCGGATCGGGTAGAGCACGAACGTGTGCAGCAGGTACACGTACATCGTCGCCGCGCCGAACTGCGTGATCCAGACGTTCCGACGGGGCACGAGCAGCAGGAACGACGCGGTGAGGAGGGTCGCCAGCAGCATCAGCCCGAAGCGGACCGCACCGGCCCACCAGGCGTCCTCGCCGAGGCCCGAGTACGAGTCGTCGTAGAAGAACCAGTGGTGCAGGTCGAACTGCTTGAACTGCGGGATCCAGATCGCACACGCCACCGCCCACGCCACGAACACGGCACCGGCCGCGATTCGCACCCGGACCACGATCCGCCGCGGAGCCTCGTACCAGCGGTCGAAGACGCCCCACTGCTTCACCTGCCAGCCGAGCAGGAAGAACGGCAGGAGGCTGATCGCCCGCGACAGCGAGAGCGTGGAGTCGACGTTGTCGAAGTAGCCGACGCCGATGCTGAACACGACGGCCCAGAACAGCGGCCATCGGAGCTGCGCGAGGTACGGGAGGATCAGCTTGAAGATCCCCAGCGCGAGCAGGAACCAGAGGGTCCAGGTCGGCTGCGTCGGGTTGAACTTCTTCCCGCCCTCGACCAGGGCCTGCACGACGGTCCAGATCGTCTGCATGATGATGTACGGCACGACGATGTCCGTGATCGTCCGGCGCATGCGCTTCGCGGTCGGGGTGTCGGCGGAGGAGAAGTACCCGCTGATGACACCGAACGCCGGCATGTGGAACGCGTAGATGAAGGTGTACAGCGCGAGGGCGTGCTCGCTCGCCGCCGTCTGGCGCTGGATCGCATGGCCGATCACCACGAGCGTGACCGCCAGGAACCGCGCCGTGTCCCACATCGGGATACGGCGCTTCGCACGTCCGGGCTCGAGCTGCGAGGCGGGCGCCGAGGGCGCGGGAGGGGCGGCGTCCGTCGTCATCGCCCGTCACGTTACCCGATCGTGACCTTGCCGGATCGGTACGGTTGGGACATCCCACCCCGTCCCTCTGGAGGAAGCACATGGCATCTCGTCGCGCAGTCGTCACCGGAGCGAGCTCGGGCATCGGAGCAGCGACCGTCCGACTGTTCCGCGCGCACGGGTGGGACGTGCTCGCCGTCGCCCGCCGTGCCTCGAAGCTGGAGGCGCTCGCCGGGTCGACCGGAGCCGACGTCCTCGTGGCGGACATCACGAGCGCCTCCGACGTCGAGGCGCTGGCAGCCCGTGTCGACGAACTCGGGGGAGCGGACGTGCTCGTGAACAACGCCGGCGGCGCCTTCGGGTCCGCGTCGGTCGAGGAGTCGGACGTCGAGGACTGGCGCGCCATGTTCGAGGTGAACGTGATCGGCACGAAGCGGGTCGTCGCGGCGTTGCTCCCGCACCTCCGTCGGCGTGCGGCGGCCGCCGGGAGCGCCGACATCGTCACGGTGACCAGCACGGCCGGGCACGTGGCGTACGAGAACGGCGGCGGGTACAACGCCGCGAAGTTCGCCGAGCACGCCCTCGTGGCCGCGCTCCGGCTCGAGCTGAACGGGGAGCCGATCCGGGTCGTCGAGATCGTACCGGGCCTCGTGAAGACCGACGAGTTCGCCCTGACCCGGTTCCGTGGCGACGCGGAGAAGGCCGCGGCGGTCTACGACGACGTGCCGGAGCCGCTCGTGGCCGAGGACGTCGCCGAGGCGATCGTGCACGCGGTCGAGCTGCCGGCGCACGTGAACCTCGACCTCGTGACGATCCGCCCGGTGGCGCAGTCGGCGCAGCACAAGCTCGCGCGGGGGAAGCTGACCCCGCGGGTGTGATCCCCGCGGGTGCCGCGCACCCGGCCCGCACCCGGCCCGCACCCGACCCGCACGCGCCCGGGCCGCACGTGCGGGTCGCGGGCGCGGGGTCCGTGCCGGTACCGTTGTCGGATGCCGATCAGCAGCGAATCCGGGTCACCCGCCCAGGCTCCCTCGACCGTGACCGTGACGAGCGGGCCCGAGGTGCTCGGATGGCTCGAGTTCGGTGACGCAGCACGCCTGCTCGCCAAGGACGTCCTGTCCTCCGGCTTCGAACCCGAGGTCGTCGTCGCCGTGGCCCGCGGTGGGCTCATCATCGCCGGTGCGGTCGCCTACGCCCTCGGCACCAAGGAGTGCGGCTCGATCAACGTCGAGTTCTACACCGACGTCGAGCAGCGTCTCGAGGAGCCGGTCATCCTGTCGCCGGCGCTCGACGCCCCGAGCCTCGCCGGCAAGCGCGTCCTCGTCGTCGACGATGTGTCGGACTCCGGCCGGACCCTCCGCCTGGTGGTCGACATCATCCGGAACGCCGGCGCCGACGTCCGCAGCGCCTGCCTCTACTCCAAGCCCGGCACCGTGCTCGAGCCGGACCACGTCTGGCGTCGCGTCGACGGGTGGATCACCTTCCCGTGGAGCGCCCTCGCGCCGGTGACGGCCGAGTCGTGAGCATCCACCTCGTCGGCGGCGGACCCTTCGCCGCCTCGGACGCCGCCGCGCCCTTCGTCGCCGAGGCCACGGTCCGCTCCGCAGCCGTCGGCCGCACGGTCCCGCGCATCGCCCTGCTCTCCGTCGCCGACGGGTCCGGTGCGAGCCCGTCCAGCACGGCCGACATCGGCGAGGTGCTCGCCGGTCCGCGCACGGCCGAGGTCCTCGTCACCGAGATCGCTGCCGGTCAGGTGTTCGACACCACGGTCTTGAGCGACGTCGACGCCCTCGTGGTCGGCGGCGGGGTCACGCCGGACTACCTCGACGCCGTCGCCCCGCTCGTCGACCAGATCCGCCTGCTCGTCTCCGACGGCCTGCCCTACCTCGGCTACTCGGCCGGCGCGATGATCGCCGCCGATCGTGCCCTCGTCGGCGGCTGGCGCATCGGCGGCGTCGAGATCTGCCCCGAGGAAGCCTCCGAGGGCCTCGACGAGGTCGAACTCCGCGAGGGGCTCGGCCTGGTCGACCTGACGATCGACGTGCACGCCGTCCAGGCCGGCACGCTCGCCCGGCTCATCGCGAGCGCCGAGGCCGAGTTCGTCACCGCGGGCCTGGCGATCGACGAGGACACCACGCTGGTCGTGGGCGAGGGCGCGCTCGAGGTCCGCGGCACCGGCAGCGTCTGGCGCGTCGTCGCCGGCGAGGACTCGGTCGCCGTCGCCACGATGGGCGCCTAGCCCCGTGCAGGCCCGACCGCTCGCCGACCTCGTCGACCCCGGCTGGGCCGAGGTGCTCGCCCCGGTCGAGGACGACGTCCACCGGATGGGCGACTGGCTCCGCGCCGAGACCGGTGCCGGTCGCCAGTACCTCCCGGCCGGGGAGCACGTCCTCCGCGCCTTCGCCGAGCCGTTCGACGACGTCCGGGTCCTCGTCGTCGGACAGGACCCGTACCCGACTCCCGGGCACCCGATCGGCCTGTCGTTCGCGGTCGACCCGCACGTGCGACCCGTCCCGCGCAGCCTGGCGAACATCTACCGCGAGCTCGAGGCCGACCTCGGGGTGACGCCGCCGGCACACGGGGACCTGCGGGCGTGGTCGGCCCAGGGCGTCCTGCTGCTCAACCGCGTCCTCACCGTCGAGGCCGGAGCCGCCGGCAGCCACCGAGGGAAGGGCTGGGAGGCCGTCACCGACCAGGCCGTCCGTGCCCTCGTCGCCCGCGGGAAGCCCCTCGTCGCCGTGCTCTGGGGTGCGCAGGCGGCCTCGGTCCGGCCGCTCCTCGGGGACACCCCGGTCGTCGCGTCC
The DNA here is from genome assembly GCF_020882855.1 of Curtobacterium sp. GD1. Taxonomy (NCBI): domain Bacteria; kingdom Bacillati; phylum Actinomycetota; class Actinomycetes; order Micrococcales; family Microbacteriaceae; genus Curtobacterium; species Curtobacterium sp. GD1. Next base: position 72,134 of record NZ_JAFEVQ010000010.1, read on the forward strand.
GCCCACCCGAGCCCGCTCAGCGCCTCGCGCGGGTTCTTCGGCAGCCGCCCCTTCTCGCAGGTGAACGAGCTGCTCGTCGCCCAGGGCGCCGAACCGGTCGACTGGATCCTGCCCGCGGCATAGGCTCGGACCCGTGCTCGAGGAGGAATACCAGCGACGGCGGGTCCTGCCGCGACACCTGCGCGCCCCGGTCCCCGCCGAAGCCGCGTTCACCTACACGATCCGGGCTGCCGAGCCCAGCGACCTCCCCGACGTCCGCGAGATCCACACGCACTACGTCCGGAACTCCTCGGTGACCTTCGACCCGTCGGCGTTCACGTTCGCCGCGTGGAAGCGTCGGTACGACGAGATCCGTCGTCGGGGTCTGCCGTTCCTGGTCGCCGAGAACCCCTCCGGGCAGGTGCTCGGCTACGCGCTCGTCGACCCGTGGAACCCCCGCGACCGTTCGAACCGCGTCGTCGAGGACTCGATCTACCTCGGTGCCGCGTCCGGCGGGAAGGGGCTCGGGCGGGCCCTGATGGAGGCGCTGATCGACGAGTGCCGTTCGGCCGGCGTCCGCGAGGTCGTCGCCGTCATCGCCGACCGCCAGGCCGAGGCGTCGATCCGGCTCCACGAGCGGCTCGGCTTCGAGGAGGTCGGCCGCATGGGGAAGGTCGGCTACAAGTACGACCGGTGGCTCGGCACGGTGACGATGCGGCTGCGCCTGCGCGGTCCGCGCCTCTTCGCGCGCGGGTAGCGCGCGCGGCCGGCGGCCGGGCGGGCCGCGGCCGACGTCGAGGTCGCACGATCGGCCGCTTCCGGCGTGCGCGCGCGGCGTGTTGCGCGACCTCGGCGGAGAGCGTGCGGCGTGTCCTGCGACCCGGCCACGGTCGGACGGGAGGCGCGGTGCGGGGCCGACCCGCGCCTCCAGTCCGTCCGTCGGTCGCGTCCCGGGCACGCGAGGTCGCGCGATCGGCCGCTCCCGTCGCGCGCACACAGCGTGTCGTGCGACCTCGGCGACCCGCACGTGGCGTGTTGCGCGACCCCGGCGACTCCGGCGACCCCGGCGACTCCGGCGACTCGGGTCAGGACGTCGGCGCCTCCGCGATGAACTCGTCCCGGGTCACCCGCACCAGCTCGCGCGCCGCAGCCGACGCGGCCCCGCCGTCGCCCGCGACGAGCGCCAGCCCGACGGCCTCGTGCCGTGCCGCCGCATCGCGGGTCCAGCGTGTGATGGTGTCCCGCGACTCCGAGGTGCGGGTCCGCAGCAGCGCCTCGACGGTCCCGGCGAAGTGTGTGAAGACGGCGTTGCCGGAACCGGTCAGGAGCGCTCGGTGGAAGCGGACGTCGGCCTCGAGGTAGGCGCGGCTGTCCTCCCGACCGCAGGCGTCGATCATGTCGGTCGCGGCGGCGAGGACCGCTGCGGCGCCCGGTGTCCCCGCGGTGAGCGATGCGGCGACGGGCTCGACGCCGAGGCGCAGCTCGAGCAGTTCCCGCTGCTGGGCGAAGTACCAGGGCGAGGCGCCGCGCCACCGGATCACGGTCGGCGCGAGCAGCTCCCACGACACGATGTCGAGCACCAGCGTGCCGACGCGCTGGCGGGGTTCGACGAGCCCGAGCGACTGCAGGACGCGCAGCGCCTCGCGGACGACCGACCTCGACACGCCGAACTCCGCCGCGACGGCCTCGGGCCGGACGACGGTGCCCGGGGCGAGCACGCCGTCGACGATCCGCTGCCCGAGCGTCTCGAGCACCTGGGCGTGCAGTCCGCGGCCGGTCGCCATCGTTCCTCCGTGCAGTACGCGGCACGCACGGCGCGTGACACGGTGTCCATCGAATCGGCAGACTGCCCCGGAGGGCGGATGCCGCGCGGTGGATCGTCGTATAGTCTGATTAATCAGATTATTGACGGTCGACGCGCAGCACGCCAGACCGTCCTCGACACGAAGGCGACGGAGCCGCGCGGCAGCGGCTCCAGGAAGGGGCACCGATGCCTCACGCTCTCCCGGCCGATCCGGCCACGGTCCACGCGACCGCGGCCCACGCGGTCACCGTCCTGGCGGCGGAACCAGCCGGTACCGAAGCCGTCGACCCGTCGGGGCCGGTCGCGCAGCTGATCATCGCGGCGATCATCGGCATCGTCGTGATCATCGCCCTCATCACCTGGCTGAAGGTGCACCCGTTCATCGCGCTCACGATCGGGGCGCTCGGCGTCGGGATCGGCGCGGGCCTCGCTCCGGACAAGGCGGTGACGAGCTTCGGCAACGGCTTCGGTGCGACGATGACGAGCGTCGGCATCCTCGTCGGCCTCGGCTCGATGTTCGGCAAGATGCTCGTCGACTCCGGGGCGGCCGACCGCGTGGTCGACACCCTCGTGCGGAGGTCGTCGAAGGCGGCGCTGCCGTGGACGATGGCCCTGATCGGCGCACTCATCGGCCTGCCGATGTTCTTCGAGGTCGGCCTCGTCCTGCTCATCCCGATCATCGTCCTGGTGGCGAAGCGCAGCTCCGTCCCGATCATGAAGATCGCCGTGCCCGCCCTCGTCGGCCTCTCCACGATGCACGCGTTCGTGCCGCCGCACCCCGGCCCACTCGTCGCCATCTCGACGGTCGGTGCGAACCTCGGCACGACGCTCGCGTTCGGCATCGTGCTCGCGATCCCCGTCATCGTCCTCGCCGGTCCGGTCTTCGCCCGCTTCGCGGCGCGCTGGGTCGACATCCCCGCGCCCGACATGTTCGGGTCGCGCGGTTCCGACGCGGGTCCCGTCGGCGACGACCCGGCACACGCGGGTCGGGAGGCGCGGCGCGGCCCCGCCACGCAGGACACCGCATCCCTGCCCCACGGCAAGAGCGACTTCACCCGCGTCATCAGCGAACCGCGCAGCCCGTCCTTCACGGTCGCACTCGTCGGCATCCTGCTGCCCGTCGTCCTGATGCTCGCGCAGGCCATCCGCGAGGCCACCGTCCCGGACGCCTCGGGCTCGTGGGTCAGCCTGCTCGACTTCCTCGGGTCGCCGATGATCGCGATCGGCATCGCCGCGGTCTACGCGATGATCTTCTTCGCCATCGGCGGCGGCATGGACCGTTCCGCCGTGTCGAAGTCCCTCGAGAGCGCCCTGCCGCCGGTCGCGGGCGTCCTGCTGATCGTCGGCGCCGGCGGTGGCTTCAAGCAGGTGCTCATCGACACCGGGATCGGCGGGGTGATCGCCGACGCCGTGAAGGACTCCGGCATCTCGGTACTGCTCGTCGCATGGGTGGTGTCCGCCCTCGTGCGCGTCGCCACCGGGTCGGCCACGGTCGCCACCGTCACGGCCGCGGGCATCATGGCGCCGATCGCGCACGACCTGTCCTCGCCGATGACCTCGCTGCTCGTGCTCGCGATCGGCGCCGGGTCGGTCTTCCTGTCGCACGTGAACGACGCCGGGTTCTGGCTCGTGAAGGGGTACCTCAACACCACGGTGGGGCAGACCTTCAAGACGTGGACGATGCTCGAGTGCCTCATCTCGGTGTTCGGCCTCGCCGGGGTCATGCTCGCGGGGGTGTTCATCCATTGAGCGACGACACCGCACTCGACGCCCGCGTCCTCGTCGTGATGGGGGTTTCCGGATCGGGCAAGTCGACCGTCGCCGCGATGGTCGCCGAGCAGCTCGGGTGGGACTTCGCCGAGGGCGACGCCATGCACCCGCGGGCGAACGTCGACAAGATGCACGCCGGCACCCCGCTGACCGACGAGGACCGCTGGCCCTGGCTCGACGTGATCGCGGCGTGGATCCGGTCGCACCTCGACGGTGGCACCCCCGGCGTGGTGACCTGCTCGGCGCTGAAGCGCTCCTACCGCGACGTCCTCCGGGCACCCGGTGTGGTGTTCGTGCACGTCGCCGGCGACGGGTCCCTCATCGAGGACCGGATGTCGAAGCGCTCCGGGCACTTCATGCCGACCTCGCTCCTGCAGTCCCAGCTCGCCACCCTCGAGCCGCCGCAGGACGACGAGGCCCACATCACCGTCGCGGCGGACCGGACCCCGCAGGAGGAGAGCGCCGAGGTCATCGAGCGGCTGGCGCTCCGCCGCTGACCATCGCGGCCGCGGCGGCGGCGAGCTGACGGTTCGACGTCGCCGCGGTCCCGTCCTCGAGCACGGAGGTGTCCTCGAGGCCGGTGCGGATCGCGTGCCCGCGGGCGAGGGCACGTCGGCTGATCTGCCATGATGCAGCGCCGATGCCGTGGTGGAGCTGGGGGAGCGTGACACCGGCGGCGTCGAGCATCGACTCCAGCTCGGCGTCGAGCGCGAGGGCGTCGTCGACGTCCTCCAGGAGGGGCTCGACGACCACCCGGACGAACCGATCGTGGCGACCGGCCCGGACGAACCGATCCGCGTCGGAGCCACTGAGCAGGCACGCCTCGATGCCGACGCCGCGCCGCGCGAGCACCTCGCTGACGTCGTCGATGCCCGCTTCGCCCTGGTTCGCCGCGACGAGGTCGGGCAGTTCGGTCCACGACGACACGAGGTCGAGGCGTTCGCGCGGGTCCGGCACGATCGCCGCGAACGTCGTGACGTTGACCGGGATGCCCGGACACGCCGCCCGCACCGCGCGCAGCATCCTGCCGACCGGACCGGCGGCGAGCGACTCGTCCCCGTCGTCGTCGAACGCGTGCAGGTGCAGCAGGGTGGCGCCGGCGGCGACGCAGGCCGCGGCGTCCCGGGCGATCTCGTCGGCGGTCCGGGGCATCGCCGGGTGGGTGGTGTCCCCGTTCAGCGCGAGTTGCAGGTCCACCATGGTCCGAGCCTACGGATCACGGTGGAGGCCGGGCGCGTCAGGCCTCGGTGACGCGGCCGGCCTCGACGCGCCACTGCCGGTCGAGGCGGACGGTCTCGAGCATGCGGCGGTCGTGCGTGACGAGGAGCAGGGTGCCGTCGTACGAGTCGAGGGCCTGTTCGAGCTGCTCGATCGCGGCGAGGTCGAGGTGGTTCGTGGGCTCGTCGAGCACGAGCACGTTCACTCCGCGGGCCTGCAGGAGCGCGAGGCCGGCGCGCGTCCGCTCACCGGGGGAGAGCGCGTTCGCCGGACGGCCGACGTGGTCCGCCTTCAGCCCGAACTTCGCGAGCAGGGTCCGGACGTCGGCCGTCGTGTACTCGGGCACGATCGCCTCGAACGCGTCGGCCAGCGGCTGCTCACCCGTGAAGGCCGCGCGTGCCTGGTCGATCTCGCCGACCGCGACGCTGGAGCCGAGCGACGCCGTGCCCGTCGTCGGCGCCTGCTTGCCGAGCAGCGCCCGGAGGAGCGTGGACTTGCCGGCACCGTTCGGACCCGTGATGCCGATGCGGTCACCGCCGTCGACCTGCAGGGAGACCGGCCCGAGCGTGAAGTCGCCCTGGGTGAACGTCGCGTCGGACAGGGTCGCGACGACCGCCGAGGACCGGGGCGCGCTGCCGATCGTGAACTCGAGCTGCCACTCCTTGCGCGGCTCCTCGACCTCGTCCAGCCGGGCGATGCGGGACTCCATCTGCCGGACCTTCTGCGCCTGCTTCTCACTCGACTCGGAGGCGGCACGGCGGCGGATCTTGTCGTTGTCGGGACTCTTCCGCATCGCGTTCCGGACGCCCTGGCTCGACCACTCGCGCTGGGTCCGGGCACGGGACACGAGGTCGGCCTTGGTGGACGCGTACTCCTCGTAGGCATCGCGCTTGTGCTGCCGTGCGATCTCGCGCTCCTCGAGGTAGGAGTCGTACCCGCCGCCGAAGAGCCGGTTGGTGGACTGCGCGAGGTCGAGCTCGAGGACGGCGGTCACCGAGCGCGCCAGGAACTCGCGGTCGTGGCTGACGAGCACGGCACCGCCGCGGAGGCCCCGGACGAAGGCCTCCAGCCGGTCGAGGCCGTCCAGGTCGAGGTCGTTCGTCGGTTCGTCGAGCAGCACGATGTCGAACCGCGAGAGCAGCAGTGCGGCGAGCCCGACGCGGGCCGCCTGCCCGCCGGACAACGCGGTCATGAGCGACTCCGGCCCGACGCCGTCCTCATCCGACCCGACGGCCAGGCCGAGGTCGGCGAGCACGACGGGGATGCGGTCGTCGAGGTCGGCCGCGCCTGCCGCGAGCCAGCGGTCGAGCGCCGCCGAGTAGGCGTCCGCCGCGGCGTCACCGGCGTCGGGGTCGCCGAGCGCAGCGGCTGCGGCGTCCATCGACGCGGTGGCTTCAGCGCACCCGGTCCGCCGGGCGATGTACGCGGCGACGGTCTCACCCGCGAGGCGTTCGTGCTCCTGCGGCAGGAAGCCGACGAACGCGTCCGTCGGTGCGAGCGACACGGTGCCGGCCAGCGGCTCGTCCACCCCGGCGAGGAGTCGGAGCAGGGTCGACTTGCCGGCGCCGTTCACCCCCACGACGCCGATGACGTCCCCCGGAGCGACGGTGAGGTCGAGGGAGTCGAAGAGCGTGCGTGCGGCGTACCCGCCGGAGAGTCCCTTGGCGACGAGCGTGGCGGTCATGCCCCAATCGTCCCATCCCCGCGACGGACCATCGACCGGAGCGGGGCCGGCTCAGCGGTGTCGCGTCAGTCGAGCGTGATCGTCCGACCGAACCGACGGGTGACCGGTGGGGCGGCGACGACGGCGGCGAGGGCGTTCGCCGCGCCCTCCGGCGTGCCGCGCCAGGCGACGTAGGCGTCGTGGGCCTCAGGCGTCGTCCAGCGCTCGACGACGACCACCCGTGACGGGTCGGTGTCGTCGACGAGGACCTCGAGCGACTCGTTGCCGGCGAACGCACCGGTCTGGGCGAGGGTCTCCCGGATCGCGGCCTCGGTGGTCTCCTCGGGGAGGTCGCTCCGGAGCTGGACCTCGAGCAGGACGGTCATCGACATGGTGCACCTTTCGTCGTCGTTGCCCGATGCAACCGCACCCGGCAGCGGGGTGTTCCGGACTCGCCGTCGACCGGTGCGGCGGGATGGAACCGATCCGGGTGTCCCGGACACTGCAGGGTATGGACAGCGGGGACTGGGCGATGGCGCTCGAGGGTGACGGCGAGGCGTTCGGGCGGGTGTTCGACCGGCACCGCCACCGGGTGCAGCGCCACTGCATGCGGCTCGTGCCGGTCGACACGGACGCGGCCGACTCGGTCGCGATCGTGTTCCTCGAGGCCTGGCGGAACCGGGCTCGGGTCCGGCTGGTCGACGGGTCGCTCCTGCCGTGGCTGCTCGTCACGGCCACGAACGTCGCCCGCAACCAGACCCGTGCGGCCCGGCGGTACCGGGCCGCGCTCGACCGGTTGCCGCCACCCGAACCCGTCCCCGACCACGCGGACCGGGACGACGACGGGGACGCCGTCCGGGCGCTCCGGCAGCTCGGGCACCGCGACCAGGAGATCATCACGCTGTCGGTCCTCGAGGGCTACAGCGAGCGGGAGATCGCCGCCGCACTCGGCATCGCGCCGGGAACGGTGAAGTCGCGTCTCTCCCGCGCACGGACCCGGCTCGCCGCGGCACTGACCGCGAGCGGGCCCACGACCCAGCCGGCCGTCGAACGGAACGGAGCACGATCATGAGCACCTCCACGAACAGGGACACCGACGACCGCGACCGGGCACTGCGGGCATTGCTCGTCGACACGGTCGAGCACACACCTCGGCGGCGTCGACGGTGGCGGGCGGCGACGATCGCGGGAGCGGTGGTGTGCGTCCTCGGTGGCGCCGCCGCCGGTGGTGCGATCACCGCGGCGGCGAGTCCGGACCCGGCCGCCCTCGAGGCCCAGAGCCAGGCCGCGACGGTCGTCGGCGGGTCGGGCGCGACGTACCTGCGGGTCGTCGGCAGCCCGGTCGGGCGGGTCGGGTCGTCGGACGAGACGATCTCGGTCGGACGCGCTCCCGCCCGTGCCGACACGTTCACCTGGGTCGCCACGTGTCGCACCGGGAGCGGCGAGATCACCGAGCGCGGGTCCGGTGTCGATGACGGTAAAGCGTCGTGCGCCGCCGGGTCGCACGTCACGGGCTCGTACGCGGCGTCGGAGATCGCCGGGCACCGGATCCGGCTCAGCGTGGACGGGGACCTGGGGTGGACGCTGTCGTACGGCTGGCTGCGCACACCCCCGATGCCCGCGGCGAGCGCGGCGCAGGACCAGGCGACCGAGGACGGCGTCGTCACCCGGAGCGAGTACCTCGCGGCCTTCGACCGCCTGCAGGGGTGCATGACCGCACGGGGGGAGTCGCTGGGCCGGATCCCGAGGTCGTCGTTGTTCGTGGCGCCGACGGCCCACGACGCCTACGTGCTCGACTGGTGCAGCGCATCGGAGTGGTCCGCGGTCGACACGCTCTGGCAGAACGAGCACCCCGCCCCGTCGTCGGACGACGACTCGTGGGGATGGCAGCCGTACGACCCCGCGTCCGATCCGCGCTACGCCGGCTGAGTCAGTCGAGGACGCGGAAGCGGACCGCGTCGCCCGGTCGGAGCTGGGCGGCGCGGTCGACCGACGCGGGGGTGAGCACCGCGACGACGGGGTAGCCGCCCGTGACGGGGTGGTCGGCGAGGAACAGGACGGGGTGGCCCGTCGGCGGGACCTGCAGCGACCCGGTCTCGACGCCCTCGCTCGGCAGCTCGCGGGTCACGGCGCGGACGAGCGGCCGGGCAGCGGTGGTCCGCACGCCGACCCGGTCGCTGTCGGGGGTGACGTGGTGGACCTGGCCGGCCAGGACCGTCCGCCACTCCGGGGTGAACCAGTCGTCGCGGGGTCCGGCGGTGACGTCGAGCACGACCGCCTCGCCCGGTGGTGACCAGCGCGGCGGGGCGACGGCGTCGACGAGCGGCCAGGCATCCGCGGCGTCCCCGATCGGCAGGACGTCCCCGACCGTGACGGGAGGCGGACCGAGGCGCGCGAGGGAGTCCCACGAGCGGCTGCCGAGCACGGGTTCGACGGCGAGGCCTCCGTGGACCGCGAGGTACGTGCGCAGTCCCGCGGTGGCAGTACCCACCCGGAGCACGTCGCCCGGTGCGAGCGTGACGACCTCGAAGCAGGCCGCGCCGCGGACCCGGCCGTCCGCGGACTCGACCGTCACCGGGCAGGTTGCGCCGGTCAGGGACGCGACCACGTGCGCGTCCGAGCGGAGCGTGACGGAGCCGAGCAGCGCCTCCAGGACCGCCGCGTCGGGACGGTTGCCGACCAGGCGGTTGGCGAGTGCGGCTGCCCCGCGGTCGGCGGCACCCGCGGCGCCGAGGCCCGTGTCGCTGAACCCGGGCCGGCCGAGGTCCTGCGTCGACGTGCCGGGGCCGACCTGCAGGACGGTGAGGGTGCTCATGCGCGGCCGGCGTCGACGAACCGGATCCGGGTGCCGGCCGGCGCGAGCGCGGGCGGGTCGCGGTCGAGCGACCACATCGCCACGTCGGTGCGGCCGATGAGCTGCCAGCCGCCGGGCGACGCGCGCGGGTAGACGGCGCTGAACTCGCCGGCGAGGGCGACGCTGCCGGCGGGCACGGACGTGCGGGCGTCGGTGCGTCGGGGCAGGTCGAGCGACGGGGCGGAGCCGGTGAGGTAGCTGAAGCCGGGTGCGAAGCCGCAGAACGCGCTCGTCCAGGTCTGGCCAGTGTGCCAGGCGACGAGCTGGGCGGCTGTGGTGGCGACCAGTGCGGCGACGGTGTCGAGGTCCTCGCCGTCGTAGGTGACGGGGATCGTGGTCACCTCGCCGACGTCGGCTCGGGTGGGCACGACGGGTTCGACGGCCTGGAGGCGCGGTGCGAGTCGCGTGGGATCGGTGCGGTCCGGGTCGAAGCGGACGAGCAGTGTGCGGGCTCCGGACACGAGTTCGGTCACGCCCGGCACGGGTTCGGCCTCGAGTCCGGCGCGGAACGCGGTGACCTCGGCGAGCGTGCCGAAGGTCACGAGCACCGCGCGGGTACCCGCACGACGCACGTCGAGGGCGGGTCCGGCGTGCTCGGCCGGCGCGCTCACGGTGTGGGGGCGAACGGGGTGCTCGCGACCCCGTGCCGGTCGAGGAGCTCGCGGATCGCCCGGGCCATCGCGACGGCGTCGGGGGAGTCGCCGTGCACGCACACCGAGTCCGTCCGGACCGGGACGACCGAGCCGTCCACCGCGGTCACGGTGCCGTCGGTGACCATCCGGAGGACCCGGTCGGCGACCGCTGTCGGGTCGTGCAGGACGGCGCCCGGACGGCTGCGCGGGACGAGGGACCCGTCGGGTTCGTACGCCCGGTCGGCGAAGACCTCGGACACGGCGCGGAGCCCGTGCGCGGTCGCTGCGCGGAGGAGCTCCGAGTCCGGCAGCGCGAGGACCGCGAGGGACGGGTCCACGTCGGCCGTGGCGCGGGCGACGACCTCGGCCTGGACCGGGTCGGCGCAGGCGGTGTTGTACAGGGCGCCGTGGGGCTTCACGTAGGTCACCGCGGTGCCGGCGACCCGGGCCGTGGCGAGCAGGGCGCCGAGTTGGTGGACGACGTCGGCGTAGAGCGCCTCGGGTGTGACCTCGACCGCGCGACGACCGAACCCGACGAGGTCGCGGTAGGCGACGTGCGCCCCGACCGCGACGCCCCGCTCGGCGGCGAGGCGGCAGGTGTCGAGCATGATCGCGGGGTCGCCGGCGTGGAACCCGCAGGCGACGTTCGCCGAGGAGACGACGTCGAGCATCGCCCGGTCGTCGCCCATCGTCCAGGCGCCGAAGCCCTCGCCGAGGTCGCTGTTGAGGTCGATCGTCGTCACGCTGTCAACCTACCGGCGGGGTCCGTCACGAACGGTGGACCACCACCGGGCAGGACGCGTGCTGTGCGCACTCCTGGGTGACCGAGCCGACGAGCAGCCCGCGGAACCCACCGAGGCCACGACTGCCGAGCACGAGGAGTGCGGCGTCGCGGCTGGCGTCGAGCAGGACCTCGGCGGGGCGGCCCTCGACGAGGTCGGACGTGACGTCGACGTCGTCGTCGATGAGGTCCTCGGCGGCGTCGAGCGCGGGGGAGGCGGTCGAGAGTGCGTCCTGCTCGGGGGACCAGTGGTCGAACGGGGGTTCGTCGCGGTTGAGGGCCTCCGGCCACTGCCACGTCGTGATCGTCCGGACGGGGAGCCCGAGGCCGCGGGCCAGGGTGATCGCGAACCGCAGGGCGCGGCCGGACTCCGGGGAGCCGTCGACACCCACCACGACGGCCCCGCCGGCACCGGACGCACCGCTGTCGTCCGTCCCGGTCGCCGCTCGCCCCCGGTCCACGAGCACGGGGCACGTCGCGTGCTGGATGCAGGCAGCGCTCACCGAACCGAGCAGCAACCCCCGGAACCCACCGCGTCCGCGGCTGCCGACGACGAGCAGCCCGGCGTCGGACGCGGCGTCGAGGAGCACCTCCGGCGTACCGCCCTCCGCCGAGCGGGTCGTGACCTCGACGGGGAGCGGGCCGTGTCGCTCGATGAGGTCGACGGCCTGCTGCCGGATCTCCTCGGCGTCGTGCAGCGGTGACCAGCTGTTCGCGACCGGCAGGGTGCTCCAGGTGATCGGCCACCGCCAGGACGTCACGACCTCGACCGGGCTGCCGAGTCGTGCGGCGAGGCCGAGGCTGCGCTCGAGCGCGGCGTCGGCCGGCTCCGATCCGTCGTACCCGACGACGATGCGTCCGATGGCTGCTGTGCTCATGTGCCCGTGCTCCCTGTGTTCCCTGTGTTCTCGGTGTTCCTCGTGCCGGGGATGTTCCCCCACGTGAAGGCGATGACGAGCTGGACGACGCCGGAGACGATGAGGACGCCGCCGACCACCGCGACGACGAACACCGCGCCGAGTGCCGGCAGCGTGATGAGGATGAGTCCGCTCACGAAGCTCAGTGCGGCCGCGACGACCGCGAGCGCTCGGTGGCCGGTGTCCGGCGCGTAGAGCAGGGTGATGCCCTCGAGCAGCCACGCGAACCCGATGGCGAAGGCCAGCCACCGAGCGCCGACGGGCGGGTGCACGATGGCGAAGACGCCCGCGACGACGACGAGCACGCCGACGACGACGAGTGCGATGCGTCGCCAGACCGGCGCCCCGCCCGGGACGGCGCGCACGAGGAGCGTTCCCCCGGCGACGACCAGGTAGATGCCGAACACCCAGACCACGGCGACGAGCGTCGCGTGCGGGAGCAGCAGGGCCGCGATCCCCGCTGCGAGCGCGACGGCTCCGAGGACCGCGACGGCAGTCCGCAACCGTCGATGCGGAGCACGGTTCCCTGACATGGTGTCCACGGCGTCCACCGACCTTCCCTGCAAGGTGCTTCCTGGCCTACACCCCTCGGTGGTGTGCCGGTCCGGGAACCGGCGACCGCGATCCGTCCCGGTACGGTCGAGGGCATGACCGACGACCACGACTGCGACTTCTGCGCCGCCCTCGCGGCCGACTCCTTCGAGGTCGTCGTCCGCGGCGACCTCGCCGCGCTCGACACCCGCGAGGTCACCGAGCTCGCCCTCGTCGCCCAGCGCGCCGACCGTGCACTGCGCCAGGTGCTCGGCGCGGCCGTCGAGGGGACGAACCTGGTGACGTCGAACGGCTCCGTGGCCGACCAGGGCGTCCCCCACGCACACCTGCACGTCATCCCGCGCGCCTCCGGGGACGGGTACGAGTTCCGCGAGGACACGAGCCGGTACCCAGTGGCGCCGCTCGACCCCGCCGACCGTGCGGCGATCGCGGCGCACATGCGCGACGGCTGAGTCCGGACCGACCGGCAGGCTGTCGCGCGCGGCGGCCCCGTATCCTGCGACGGTGGAAACGACACAGCCGTCCGGCACGACCAAGCGTCGCGTGGAACTCGAGATCACCCGCCCGATGCTCACCTGGTTCGCCCGACCGACCGTGACGATCGACGGCGTCGGGCACCCGGCGCAGTGGGGGACCGGCACGTGGGCGGTCCCGGACGACGGCGGCACGGAGATCGGCGTCTACCTCTACAACCGCGTGTGGCGCTTCGGCGCAGCCACCAGGACCGTGACCGCGACCGACGTGTCGCTCGTGTACCGCGCCGGACCGCTGCCGGTCGGCGCCGGTCGGATGGCCCCCGCCTGAGCATGGCGGTCATCACCTACCCGAGGCCCCTGGTCGCCGGCGGGCGCGTCGAGGTCCCCGCGCCGTCGATGGGCGTCCCCGAGCACCTGCACGGCCGACTGCAGGACGGTGCGGACGCCCTGACGGCACGCGGACTCAGCGTGCACGTGCGGCCGCACGCCACCACCCCGGGGCTCGTCCCGGCCAGCGTCGCCGAACGCGTCGCCGACCTGCAGGACGCGTTCCGGAGCGCCGACGTCGTCCTCCCGCCGTGGGGTGGTGAGCTCGCGATCGAACTCGTCCACTCGGTCGACTGGCACGCCCTCGCCGCCTCGCGCGCCTGGTTCGCCGGCTGGTCGGACATCTCGACCCTGCTCCTCCCGCTCACGACGATGACGGGCCTCGCGACCCTGCACGGTGCGAACCTGATGGACGAGCCGTACGAGCTCCCTGCCGAGTTCGCCCGGTGGACCGACGTCGCAGCGCTCCCAACCGGCGGCACGGTCGAGCAGCGCAGTGCCCCGCGTCGTCGCAGCCGCCCGTGGGGCGCCTGGGTCGACGAGGTCCTCGACCGCGACGGCGCCTACGATGCCCCGACCCGCTGGCGCGCCCTCGACGGCGCGTCCCAGGTCGCGATCCGCGGACGCCTCATCGGCGGGTGCCTCGAGACCGTGTCACTGCTCGCCGGAACCCCCTACGGCGACGTCCCCGGCTTCGCCCGGCGGCACGCGCCGGAGGGAACGATCGTGTACCTCGAGGTCGCGGAGTCGAACGCGGTCACCGCGCTCCGGATGCTCACGTCGCTGCGGCTCGCCGGCTGGTTCGACGACGCGAACGGCGTCCTGATCGGGCGCACCGAGGGCGCGGCGGTGCCCCAGCTGGACCAGGACGAGGCCGTGCGGCACGCACTCGGCGACCTCGGTATCCCCGTGGTGCTCGACTTCGACACCGGCCACCAGCCGCCGCAGATGCCGCTGGTGAACGGCGCGCTCGCCGACGTCGTGCTCGACGGACCGGTCGGCAGCATCACCCAGCAGTTGGTCTGACGGACGGGAGGCGCGGTGCGGGCCCGACCCGCGCCTCCCGTCCGACGGTGCGCACGCCGACCGGACGACCGGAGCGCCGTGCGCTCCGCGACCCTCGACCGGCAGCACGCCCGGCGGTAGGCTGACGTCGGCTCCGGTGGCCAGCCCCTGCATCCGGTGAACACCGACGAACGATCCTCTTCCGGTCGATCTCGATCCTTCCGCGATCCCTGGCAACGCAGGAACCAGGCCCCATCGCGCGATTGGAACATCGTGATCACGATCGAAGAAGCCAAGCGACTCGCCCGCGAGCTCAGCACCGGCACTGACATCCCGCACTCGAAGGTGCTCGAGGCAGCCGCCCACGCAGCAGGCCTCCGTGACTGGAACACCCTGGCCGCGTTGCACCACCGGCAGGACTCGGAGAAGCACACCGCGCCGAGGGTCATCCCGGTGTTGCGCGTGTTCGACCACGCGGTCGCCCGAGCCTTCTACTGCGACTACCTCGGGTTCGAGTGGGAATGGCAACACCGGTTCGAACCGGACCTCCCCGTGTACGCGCAGGTGTCGCTCGACGGCAAGGTGCTGCACCTGACCGAGCACCACGGTGACGCCACACCGGGAGGGGCCGTCATGCTCGTCGTCGACGACGTCGCCGCCTACCGGGACGTCCTGCTCGCGCAGCGGCACCCGCGATCCCGGCCCGGCCTGGACTCGAACGATTGGGGACGGACGATGCTCGTCATCGACCCGTTCGGCAACCGGCTCCAGTTCTGGGAACCGAACGCGTCGTCGCGGAGCTGAGCTGGACCAGGACGAGGCCGTGCTCGACGGACCAGTCGGGAGCATCACCCAGCGGCTGGTCTGACGGACGGGAGGCGCGGTGCGGGCCCGACCCGCGCCTCCCGTTCGACGGTGCGCACGTCCTCACTGAGGGCGCGGCTCGAGCGTCACCCACTCCTCGTCGCGGACGTAGCCGAGGGCGGCGTTCGCCGCCGTGATCGCGGTGTTCTCCGCGGAACCGCCGGTGCGGAACCGGGTCGTGCCCGCGTCCGCCAACGCGAGCACTGACGCAGCCTTGACCGCCTGTCCGAGCCCGCGGCCACGCAGGCCGGGGTGCACGACCGTGAAGTGGGTCTCGGCGTGGGGCCCGTCCGTGTCGACGAACGTCATCGCGACGAGTTCGCCGTCCGACGTGACCGTGCCGAACGCGGGCCGCGCCGATGAGGGGGTCGCTGCCCCGCGGTCGAGCGGTTCGTGCTGGGTTGCGACGCCGCCGGGGTAGTCGTGGGCCGTCAGCGCGTCGAGCCGCAGGACCGCGTCGACGTCGTCGGGACCGAGCGGCCGCGTCGTCCCGATGCCGGCGGTGCGGTCCACGAGCGACTGCAGCTGCTGCCGGTCGATCCGGTCGGCGTCGAGCTGGGCCCCGAACGACCGGGCGGTGACGCTCCAGCCCTGCGCTTCGAGTTCCGCGACCTCGGGCGCGTCCGCTGGCATCACTCTCGTTTCCCCCACGGCTCCGATCCTCGCACGGCCGCTCCGGGAGTGGTCGGTCGAACGCCGGTCCGCGATGACGCCCCTGGTGCAGCCGACTCCGTCGTGGGAGCTTGGGACGATGCACCACAAGGACGTGACCCTGACCTGGCGCTCGAGCATCGGTGACGACGAGCTCGTGGACCTCACCGCGGCACACGGAGGGACGCCCGAGCCCGGTTGGTGGGATCGGGTCCGCCCGCACTCGCTCGGCTGGGTCGCAGCCCGGGACACGCACGGGGCCCTGGTCGGATTCGTGAACGTCGCGTGGGACGGCGCCGACCACGCGTTCCTCATCGACACGAAGACACATCCGTCTCGTCAGCACCAGGGCCTCGGGACCGCGGTCGTCCGCTTCGCGGTGGAAGCGGTCCGCGCTGCCGGCTGCGAGTGGTTGTTCGTCGACTACGGCGAGGACATGGTGCCGTTCTACGAGGGGGCCTGCGGCTTCCTCCCGACGCGCGCTGGACTCGTGCACCTGCGCTGATCCGGTGTCTCGGTCGTCGGTCGTCGGTCGTCGAGGAGTACCCAGTCGCTCGCGTCGCGATCAGGACCAGGGCTCATCCGGCATGCTCGTCTCGTGGAGTTCTCGTGGTGGACGTGGTGGGGCATCATGGTCATAGCGCTGGCGGGGCTCGGGCTGATCGGGCGCGCGGCTGTGATCGCCATCCGCAGAGATGGGATCGGCCGAGCGAGAGCCGAGCGCGGGACCAGTGCTCCGTGGTTCTGGTCCGGGATCGGTGTGCTGATCGTCGCGGGCCTCCTGCTGATCCGGTGGGTCATCGCACTCGACAGCTGACTGCTCGGACGACCGACCTGGCTCGGTGGGAGCTCCTCCGAAGAGGCGCGAGCCGGGCCGGGTCCGTAGGCCTCACTTCGCTGCGGGCGATGTCGGAGGCCACCAACAGCGTGGTCGCCGACCCGCGCGCCAGCGGATGGGGCAGCGATTGGTCGCCGACAGGCGTGGACGGCCCCGACCGATGATCCCGCTGTGGTTGACCTTCACCAGCTGGTTGCCTCCACGCGGTACGTTGCGGTCGTGCAGGTCGTCGAAGGCGTTTGCGTTTGGTGGAGTGACGACGACGGCTGGGGTGCCCTTCGTTCGGAAGCGCTCGAGTCTGACGTCTTCGTGCACTTCTCCGTCCTGGATGGTCCCGGCTTCCTCTCGCTGCGGCCCGGCCAGGCCGTGCGGTTCGCGGTGGAGCCCTACCCCGCCGGACAGGACGGGTACTTCTTCCGAGCGCACAGCGTCACGGGCATCTGATCACTGACCGATGGTCGAAGGGACGGCCGTGCGCGGACCGAGCGGCCCCCGTTCACGGTGCTGTGCGGACGGTCGAGCGCCGCTAGTGTTCGGGGACATCGACGTGAGGGAGGGCGCGCATGGCGAGCACGGATGTGGTGACGGGCACGATCGACCCACGGTGGGCGAGAGTCCGTCCACTGGTGTTCCGGACGATCATCGGTGCCGTCGTCGCTGCTGGCCTGGTCGGCATCGTCGCGGTGCTCCTCGGGGACTTCGGCCGGGTCGCCGTGCAACTCCTGCTGACCGTCGTCGTGGTCGTCGTGTTCGCGCTCCTGTCCTGGTACGACGCCGACGTGTCGTCGCGGCGGTCCGGGAGGTTCGCGTTCGCGAGCATCGTCGTCTCGCTGTACTTGCTCGTGACCGGCTTGGCCAAGGTCTGGATCGTGCCGGTCGACCCGCTCGGTGGGGACGGGATCTGGCTCGTCGGCGAACGGTTCATGCAGTGGATCGGCATCGTGTTCGTCGCACGCTTCGCGCTGCTGCACGTGCACCTGCTCCTCGTCATCCACCGGCGGTACCCGACCCCGCTGCTGCAGCTCGTCGCGAAGGCGACCGTCGGGGTGATCGCGCTCCTCGCCCTGCTGCTGTCGGTGCCCCTCCTCGCTCCCGACCTCGACCTCGCCAGCGGGTTCTGGCGACTGGTGTGGGTCGTGGTCATCCTCGACCTGCTCGGAACCGTCGTCGTGCCGCTGAGCAACGCGCTGTTCCGACCGCGTGACCACGACCGCGGGGGCCAGGGTGGGTCCTCCGCGCCGTCCGCAGCCGTGTGGCCACGACCGTCCTCGACGCCGGACGGTGCGGCCTCCACCACGCCACCGGTGGTGGAGCCCACGGCGACGTCAGGCTCGGAGCGGCACGCTGCAGCCGTTCCGCCCGTCGGCGAGTGGACGAGCGTGCCCGGACCTGCCGTCCCTCCAGCGGCATCCGGGCGGCTCGTCGACCACGAGGTGCCTCCGGCTGAGGCGGCCCGGTCGGCCCGAGCGGACGGCGCTTCGACGACCCATGAAACGGCGCTGACGGTCACGGGCAGCGACGGTCTGCTCTACGAACGGCGACCTGACGGCGCCCGCGCGCTCGCGTGGCCGCGCTACGTCGACGGAACGCCGCTGCCGGCGGCGCCGGACGGCTCCCCGGACTTCAGCGGCGTCGCTCGCCCCTGATCCGCCGGCTCCACACCAGGCGGCGAGACGCTCTCGGTGGAGCGCGAGCAGCCGACGGGTCAGACCTCTCCGAGCACCTTGCGCCAGACGGCCGTCAGCGTGGCGTACTCGTCGTCCGAGACGAGGTCGCGTACCCCGCTCGCGAGCACCGCGGATCGGACTGCTTCCTCGGCGCCCGCACGATCCCGGAGGTGCGCCTGCGAGTGTCGCACCGCGCGTCCAGCCTCCTGCGCGGCCTCGATCTCCTCGACGCGTCCCGCTGCGCCAGCGGCCTCGAGCGCGTGCTGCCAAGCGGCCACGAGGTCGGCGTTCGTGACCATCCGCCCGTCAGCGCCTCCCTGGATCGCGAGGGAGGCACTCGGTTCCGGCAGCAGGATCGCCTCGTCGGCTTTCCACGCGATGTCGAGCGACTCTGCCTCGTCGGCGGTGATCTGCCCGGCTCGGTCGATCATTGCCTGCAGTCCGGCATCGCTGCTGTCGTTCGTCACGGTGTCCTCTCCGACCGCCGCGCTCGCGTGGTCCGATCCATCTTGCTGGCCGTCCCCGTCTCGCGCTCAGCCGCCACCCAGAGGAGTGCGGGCGGACGACCGGTCGGCCCGCAGCTGCGGGCTCCATCCGCATCACAATGGGAGGGTGGACACCAACATGGTCGACGACGCCTGGCTCAGCGCGGTGATGCGGAGCATCGGTGGAACGCCCACACGTCTCGAACCGCTCCCGGGCGGCACGGTCAACCACACGTTCCGCGTCGAACGCGCAGGAAGCAACCCCGTCGTTCTCCGGTACCCGGTGGATCCGCTCCGCGCCGATGAGTTCCCAGTCGAGGCCTGGGCGGCGGACGCTGCGGCCCGAACGGGCATCGCCACCGCGGAACCCCTCGCTCACGGAGTGGAGGCTGGGGTCGCCTTCTCGCTGTCGACCTACGTCGCACCTGACGACCGCGCGGTCCTGCGGCCGTGGTCATGGCTCGGCGTCTCCGCCCGCACGGTCGGCAGGGTGCCCCTGCACGACGCCCCGCTGTCCCTCTACTCCCGGTTCGGGAAGGACCTCCACACCGCGTGGGCCGCGCACCTCGACTACAACCGCACTTCCCTCGGGCCGGATGACGTGCTCTTCGAAGACGGCGCCTACGAGCAACGAGCAGTCGTCGATCGCATGTTCGCCCACCTGGCCCGTGGGGCCTACGAACACGGCCTGGCACACGGCGACCTCGCGCCCCGCAACCTCATCTCACGCGGCCCGGAGGTCCCACCCGTCCTGATCGACTGGGGCGGCGCCGAGACCGGACCAACGCCTTGGACCGACGCTCGGCGGGTCTTCGAGTGGTGCTTCATCGATGAATCGGTCGATCGGCAGGACTACGACGACTTCGTGGAAGCCGCCGGTCTCAGCTCGGACCGGGCGCGGGATGAACTCGCGATGATGACCGCTCTGCACCTCGTCGACGTGACCCGCTGGGCGCTCGACAACCGTGCGGACCTGTACGCCGGGTACGTCCAGCGCTGCCGCGACGGCCTCGATGTGATCCAGGAGCTCATCCGGTAGCCGATCCGTCAGGGACCGGGCGCGAATTCCACTCGGTCGTGTCGCTCGGCGGCGTAGTGCCGGCCGGGGTACCTGAGCCCGCCGAAGTACATGTTCGTGTGGGCGACGATCTGCTCCCCACTGATGCGGACACCGTCGTGCTCTGCGTCCGTCGTCGTGTGTGCATCGGACACCAGCGTCACGTCGAAGCCCCGCGCGGCCGCGGCCTGGGTCGTCGTCCGAATGCAGTAGTCGCTCTGCGCACCCGCGACGACGAGATGCCGCACGCGCAAGCGATCCAGGACCTCGTCGAGGTCCGTGTCCGAGAACGAGTCCCGGTACTCCTTCTTCACCAGTGGCTCGTTCGATCGCCGCTCCAGCGGCGCCGCCAGTTGCCAGTCTGCGGACCCCTCCGCGAAGTCGTCGTGATCCTGCACCCACACGACAGGCACATCGCTTGCTCGGGCACGATCAACGAGTCGGGCGGTCCGCGCGAGCACACCCTCCGCGTCGAAACAGTCCCTCATCACGCCCCGCTGCAGATCGATGACAAGAAGCGCACTCATGGTCGGCATGACCAGCATCCTGTCACCCATGTGCGATCCGGATGACTGGTCGGACAAGCGTGGGGACCTGAGCAAGGTCTCGACATCTGATCCGCAACCGGTCGCCGCCACAGGCGCGTGGCTTCAGTACTCGAGCCGGGGCCACTCCTGCAATCGCGGGAAGCGCGGGCGCGGAGGCATCGACTCGTCGTCGTCCAAGATGCGGAGCTCGGTGATCACCGTGACCTGATCCACTCCGTACGAGCGGTAGGCGACTCCGTCACGTTCGTCGATGACAAGCGTCGTGCGTTGTGCGGGGTCGAGCTCGTGCTCGAACGTGAAGAGCAGCCAATGACCCCTGACGCGCTGGACGAGCACCGGGGCGTAGCTCGCGGGTGAGCCCCAGAGGAGGAGCAACTCAGGGGTGAGCAGGCGGACGGGAGAGGCAACCGTGCCGCTGCGAGCGAAGCTGACTTCCGAAGACCCGTCAACGGTGTGGAGGACGCCGTCCTGGTAGCGGTCGCGGTGCGCATACCCCTGCTGGTCGAACGTCCAGCTCTTGTTCCGCTCGTCGACGACGGTTTGAAACTGCGAGGGGCCTTTACGCCCGTCGCGTCGCGTGGTCACGCCTCGCGCCAGTCGACGTCCCGGGAGCCGGAGCGCAGCAACCTCAGCTCGGACGGTGGGGACGTCCGCCTCGGTCAGTACGGTATCGAGACGCACCCGACCAGTGTGGCCGATCCTCGTGGCTCTGACCACAGAGGGGCACGTAAGCCGATCCGCTACCGGCCACCTCCGGATAGCTTCACCAACACGACGACTCTTGGGCGATCAGGTCGACGCCTCCCGCTGTGGACGTTGGTGCTCGTAGGGGTCGTTCTCCTGGGTGTCGCTGCGCTCCTGTTGTTCCGCGTCGACTCGATGATCGTGTTCCTGGCGATCTCTCCACTCACGATCAGTGGGCTGTACACGCTTGACTACGCTGGCGGCGAGTGGCGACAGCGAAGCGACGAACGGGACGTTCGATAGCCGATCGTTCAACGAGACGTCGGTGCCCCCGTTCCACGGGTCCATGACCGGTCCTCTCTGTCGGACCCGCGCTGCCGATGGCAAAGCGTTAGTTGCTCACAAGCTGTACAACGAGCGAGGTCGCCGCGAGAGCGAGAACGATCCCGAACACGACCCAGGTCCCCGGAGTGATGGGCTTCCGCGGTTTTCCCTCAACTCGATCACGAGCGGCATTGCCCCATCGAGTGGCGCGCACGACGATGAGCGCGAAACAAACCACCACCGCCAGGATCCCGAGAGCAACCGTCATCGGGCGACATTCGCGGTCGTTGCGACGCACGCGCGAGAAAGTCGTGTTTGACGCTGAGTCATCGGAGACAATGCAAGCTTCGATCGGGGCACCGTTCCTACGCTACCGAGCAAGGCCGGGAGCAGTCGCGCACATCGCGCCCCGTTAGCCGATCCTCTCCCGCACGCGTGTTCGGTAGGCGGGGCGGGGCGTTCTGGTGATGAGTGTCACGCTGAGAACGCTGCGGTGTGGAGAAGCGAGAGCCCCAGCACCGATGGGTGTTGGGGCTCTCGTTGTCTCAACGGCGTGCTGACGTCTGCCGCTTGCGTCGAGCGATCAGGGCGTCCCCGGCGATGAGGGCAAGTGCCGAGGCGGCTCCGAGGATGGCGAGCAACCACCAACTAATGTCGGCGAGGAAACCGATCAAGCCGAGGATGATGATCGGGATCGGGATGAACTTCAGCAACATCGGTTGCACCTCAACTGCAGTTGTTCCGGGCGGTCTTCACGAAGGCCGTGCGTCGAAGTGCGTATGTTCTTGTATTCACGTTCGATCCCCTCATCGGTACGACACGGCGCGCCGGTCGGAGCTTGACAGCTGCGCGAGATCCCGCGCATCCACCGAGAGGGGGAGGTGCTCCACCGGTCGGCCAGCCCGCGGTCCGCCTGGGCAGGTGGGCGTCTGACACTCGCCGCGTCCAGCCACAGGCCTGCGAGCTCGGCTCGTCAGCCGATCGGCCACCGAGGCGGGCGGCCGAGGGCTCGCTGGGGCCAGCCGCACCGCACGAGTCGGCGTCGCACCGCGGACCGGAACGTCCCCGAACCACCCGGTGACCAGTCGAACGCGACGGAGACGAGTGGGCGCGCAGCGACGAGATCCGACCCCTCCGGGCGGCGACAGCGACGAGGGAGAACACTGGCCCCATGACGACCAAGATCACCCTCATCATCGACAACCCGACCGACCCCGCCGCCTTCGAGCAGGCGTACCCCGCACTCGAGGAAGCAGCCGGCGCCCTGCCGCAGCTCCGCCGCCTCGAGGCCGGCAAGGTCTGGCCGAAGGAGGACGGCACGCCCACCCCGGCCCACCGGACGCTCGACCTGTACTTCGACTCCTACGACGACGCGTCCGCAGCCGTCGCCGGCGAGGAAGCGGGCGCGTTCTTCGGCCAGCTCGGCGCCACCGGAGCGACCTTCACCGGGCTCTTCTCCGACGTCGAGAAGGCGTGACCACCACCGTCCTCGTCGCCGGCGCGACCGGTGACCTCGGCGGACGCATCGTCCGGGCACTCCGCAGGCACGACACCCACGTCCGCGTCCTGACCCGCCCCGGGTCCACGGCGACGGCACCGACCGAGGACGACGACCACGTCGAGGTGGTCCGTGCCGACTACGACGACCACGCAGCGTTGACCTCGGCGCTCGCCGGGGCCGAGGTCGTGGTGTCCGCGGTCAGCGGCACGCGCTCGGTGATCGTCGACGCGCAGCGCGCCCTGCTCCGGGCAGCGGTGGACGCTGGCGTCGAACGGTTCATCCCGTCCGACTACGCCGCCGACTACCGCTCCATCACCCCGGGGACGAACCGGAACTTCGAGCTGCGCCGGGAGTTCGCCGCCGACCTCGACGCCGCACGTATCCGGGCCACGTCGGTGCTGAACGGCGCGTTCACCGACATGCTCACCGGGCAGGCGCCGCTCATCCTGTTCGACCGACAGCGGGTGCTCTACTGGTCCTCGGCCGACCAGGTGCTCGACTTCACCACGAAGGACGACGTCGCCCGCACCACCGCCCTCGTCGCGCTCGACCCGGGTGCACCGCGCTTCGTTGAGGTCGCGGGGGACCGGGTGACCTCGCGGAGCATCGCCGACACGATGTCCCGGCTCACCGGCACCCCCTTCCGACTGCAGTGGGCGGGGACCGCGTCGACGCTCTCGGCGATGGCCCGGGTGGGACGACGCCTGTCGAAGGCCGGCGGCGACGAGCCGTTCCCGGCGTGGCAGGGCATGCAGTACTTCGTCAGCATGTTCAGCGGCGAGGCCACGCTGCGTCACGTCGACGACGAGCGGTACGGTGCAGAGGGTTGGACGACGGTGAAGGACGTGTTCGCAGAACACGTCCGAGCCTGAACCCACGACCGAGCCGGAGCCCTCGAACGGAAGCGCACCTGATGACCGACACCACCTGCCACATGTCGATCTCCCTCGACGGCTTCGTCGCCGGGCCCGACCAGCGCCTCGACCAACCCCTCGGACGCCGGGGCGGGGAACTCCACACCTGGCACATGCCCGGCGCCGACGTCGGCGAGGCGGACCGCACGGCAGCGGGCTGGCTCATGCGACCCCGCGGCGCGTACGTGATGGGCCAGAACATGTTCGGGCCGCCCAGCACCGAGCGGCCCGACGACTGGACGGGCTGGTGGGGCGACGAACCGCCGTACCACGCACCCGTCTTCGTGCTCTCGCACACGGCCCACGACCCGATCGAGCTCGACGGCGGCACGACCTTCCACTTCGTCACCGACGGCTTCGACGCCGCCTACGCCCGCGCGGTCGAGGCGGCCGGTGACGCCGGGGTCGACATCGCCGGGGGCGCCTCGACGGTCCGCCAGGCGCTCGCCGCCGGGGTCGTCGACGAACTCACGCTCGACGTCGCCCCGGTGCTGCTCGGCTCCGGGGAGCGGATCTTCGCGGACGGCGCCGAGTCGTTCGACTTCGAGCCCGTCGAGGTCCTGCACTCGCCGCTGACGACCCACATCCGGTACCGCCGCCGCGCCTGACCATCGCCGCAGAACACGGCCACGAGCACGAACAGACGCACGAGCACGCGCCGAGACCGTCACGCCCCGTCCGGCACCGTCACGATCCGGTTCTGGTACGCCCACACCACGGCCTGCAGCCGCGACCGCACCCCGAGCTTCGGCAGCATCCGGGCGAGGTGCGACTTCACCGTGGAGACCTCGACGACGAGCGCGGCGGCGATCTCCTCGTTCGACATCCCCTGGGCGAGCAGCAGGAGCACGTCCCGCTCGCGAGCCGTGAGGACCTCGTCCGCCCGGTCGCCCGACACCGGCTGCAGGCTCCGCCGCGCGACGAACTCGCGCAGCACGCGACGGGTGAGCGCCTGGTCGATGGTGCCGTTCCCGGCCGCGACCTGCCGCACCGCCCCGACGATCACGTCCGGCTCGGCGTCCTTCAGGAGGAAGCCCGACGCACCCGCCTCGAGCGCGCCGAACACGAGGTCGTCGAGGTCGAACGTGGTGAGCACGAGCACCGGGACCGAAGGGTCGGCCCCGGGCGCGCAGAGTTCGCGCGTGACCTCGATGCCGTTCAGCACCGGCATCCGGATGTCGAGGCACGCGACGTCGGGCCGGGTGCTCCGGGCGAGCGCGAGGGCCTCGCCGCCGTCGGCGGCGACCCCGACGACCTCGATGTCGGGCTCTGCGGACAGCAGGGCGGAGACACCGGCGCGGACCAGCGGCTGGTCGTCCGCCACCAGCACGCGGATCACCCGGCCACCTCCGGCGCGTGGGCCGACGTGTCGGCGTCGGGTCGCGCCTCCCGAGCCGTCACCAGCTCGACCGTCCAGCCACCGTCACCGGTGGGTCCGACCTGGAGGCGCGCCCCGACCAGTTCTGCCCGCTCGCGCATGCCGCGCAGTCCGTTCCCACCCGACCGCGAGCTGCCGACGGACGGTGCGGTGGGCACCCCGTTCTCGACGCGGACCGTCAGGCGGTCGGGGTCGCGGTCGTCGACGGTCACCCGGCACGGTGCGCCGGCGGCGTGGAGCGCGACGTTGGCGAGGGCCTCCTGCACGGTGCGGTAGGCGACGAGCTGCGTGAGCGGCCCGATGCCGTCCGCCAGCGGGTGGTCGCCCGGCTGCACGGTGAGCTCGACCGCGCTGCGCGTGCGGGCGGCCTCGACGAGGTCGACGATGCCGGCGACGGTCTCGACCACGGTCTCGGCGGGGGTGTCGTCGCGGAGGAGTCCGACGAGGCGGCGGAGGTCCTCGAGGACGGCCGTGCTCTGCTCGCGCACCTGCCGGACACCCTCGTGCGCGCCGTCCGGGTCGGTGTCGATCTGCCGGTCGACGACGGCCGACATCAGGGCGATCCCGGACAGGTGGTGGGCCGCGATGTCGTGCAGCTCGCGGGCCATCGCGGCGCGTTCGCGGGAGACGGCCGCCTCGACGCGGGCGTCCTGCTCCCGGGCGAGGGCGGCTGCCTCGGCGGTCCGGGCGTCGGCTGCCGCGGTGCGGGCGTCGGCTGCTGCGGTGCGGGCGTCCGACTCGGCCCGGCGTGCGGCCCGGAGCTCGCGGCGGGACCGGACGATGAGCGTCACCACGAGGGGGAGTCCGACCGCGCCGACGGCCTGCAGCACGCCCTGCCCGGCCGACGCGCCGAGCCCGGACACGACGCCGCTCCGCATCGCGCCGGAGCCGTGGGCCCACGTGATCCCCGTGCCGACCGCCACGAGCGCCGCCGATCCCGCGACGGCCGGCCAGAGGCGGGGGAGCGGGACCCGGAGCGTGGCGAGCACGACCGCCACGACGACGGGCAGCGCGGTGAGGCCGAACGCGGCGCTCGTCGACACGAGGGCCAGGAGGATCGGCAGCGCACCGACGGCGAGGAGCACGGAGCGGGGTGCCCGGCGGGCGCCGAGCAGCAGGGCCGACTGGGCGACCAGGGTGACCGCGAGGAGGGTCCACGCGGTCCCGCCGACATCGGGGAACCCGGGACCGGCGCCCATCGTGTCCGTGGTGTCCGGGTCCATGGCATCGAGTGGCGGCAGGCCGAGCAGGAGTCCGAGCGTGACCACGGCGGTGCCGGCGGCGACGAGCAGGTCGGTCCAGCGGCGTCGTCGGGTGGGCACGCCGCGTGCGTCGCGTCGGTCGGGCGCGTCAGCGGGTGCCATCGTTCGATCCTACGAGTCGGGGCGTGCCGACGGTGCGGCCGCTGCCGCCGCGTCCGCCGCCGGTGTAGCCGAGCCGCCCCCGTGTCACCACGAGCAGGACGAGGGCCGCGACGGTGGACACGATCGCGAGGCCGTGCATCATCGTGCCGGCGGTCATCCCCGGGTACATGTCGGCCCACAGCGTCGAGATGGTGTTGTTGACGCCGACGTGCAGGAGGAGGGCGACGGGCAGGCTCTCGCCGGTGCGGTTGAACACCCACGTCATCACGACGTTGAAGGTGATGGTGAACACGGCGAACACGACCGGCTCCGTCCAGTGCGCGTCCGGCCATCCGCCCCAGTCGCTGAGGTAGAGCGGCATGTGCCAGAGCGCCCACAGCGGGCCGAGGACGGCGGCGGCGCCCAGCGGGCCGAACCGTTCCTGCAGTCGCGGCAGGGCGAAGTCGCGCCAGCCGGGCTCCTCGGACAGCCCGGTGGAGAAGAGCTGCACCACGAGTCCGGGAACGAGGGCGAGCAGCGCGAGCGCACTCGGCGCCTGCACCTGGCCGCCGGCGAAGGGCAGCCCGGTGGCGACGATGATCGCGGGCACGCCGACGAGGGCGAGGGCGTACCAGTACCAGGCGACCCGCCAGTGCCAGAGCCGACCGACCCAGCGGCGGAGTCCGGGGCGGCCGTCGGCGATCGCCGTCACGAGGAAGGCACCGCCGAGGGGGCCGAGCAACGCTCCCGGCAGGACGCCGGTGAACTGCGCCGTGCCGAGGAACTCGGGGAAGTGGAGGTCCCAGACGCCGAGGCCGTGCGGCGACAGGATGTAGGGGATCCACGCCAGCCAGCTGAGGCCGAGGGCGAGGGTGGCGAAGGAGGCCAGCGGGTGCCGCGTGATGACCCCGCGGACCCCGGTCCGACGGGCGGTGCCGGTGCCGGCGGTGTGCCGGTCTTCGGTGGTGATCGTCATGGCATCGACGCTACGAACGGCGCGTCCGACGGACGACCGGCGAAGGGACGCACTCCGCGGGGTTCCTCCGAAGGATGCAAGGACGTGGACGCGAGGACCACGGACTGGAGGCGCGGTGCCAGCTGGCACCGCGCCTCCAGTCCTTCACTCGGTCAGTCCCAGATCGAGACCCAGTCGATGTCGACGTGTCCGCTCGCGGACGCCGGCACGGAGCCGCCGATGGCGGTCTCCGCCTGCAGCGTGACCCGCATCGGGTCCGTCGGGACCGCCTTGCGGGTGACCGACACGAGCGAGTTGTTCCAGTAGAACCGGACCACGCCGTGGTCCCACTCGGTGGTCGCCACGTGGTAGCCGCTGCTCTGGGCCGACTTGGTCGGCTTCTGCACGCTGCCGTCGAACGACATCATTCCGTTCCGCATCGATCCCGGGATCGCCGACGCGGGTCGAGCCGTGCTGCCGAGGTCACCCTCGGGCCAGTCGATCTCGCCCTTGTTCCAGTCGTCGTCCGTCGGCCACAGCATCCCGACGAACTTGTAGCCCGGGGTGTCCGTCGTCTTGTAGCGGATGGACACCCGACCCGTGGTGTGTGCGCGGTAGTTGTCCGGCAGCACCGTGGCGACGAGCGGCTGCCCGTTCTCCGAGTGCACCCAGAAGTCGAGCTTGCCGTCCTTGACACTCAGCACCTTGTCCGGTGCGTAGAGCCCGCGACCACTCGTGTCGCGGTAGCCGTCGTAGGCCCCGAGGCCCGGGTACTTGCTGAGGACGCTGCCGCGCGGTGCAGCGGTGGAGAAGTCCTCGGCGTACGTCTGCTTCCACGTCCGACCGTTCGACACCACCGTGCCCGTGGGCATCTTGGTCAGCGAGGTGGTCGCCGCTTCGGACGCGCTCGGTTGCTGCGCGAGTCCGATGACGACGGCACCGGCCGCGACGAGTGCCATCCCTGCGGCGACTCGCCTCCTGGTGCGGGTCCTGGTCGTGTGGTTCGTTTCCCTGTTGTCCATGTCCTTCTTCCGGGTGTCCCTGATCACCATCTGCTCGCGTCCTCCTGCGGGTCGTGAGCGACGCGGAACCGTACCCCGTGCTCACTGCCCGCGCGCCGAGGAGTCCCCAGGGAAATCGGATGAGCAATGCGCTGGGACAGCCGCGGATCCGCCCCCCGAACGGGGGACGCGTCACTGAGGGGATGTTCAGGATTCCGGTCGCACCTAGGCTGAGGCGGTGTTCGAACTCCACCACCTCGCCGCGCAGGAACTCTGGGACTGGATCCGACGCGGTGAGGCGACCGCGCTCGAGGTGACCGACCACTACCTGGCGAGGATCGCCCGGCTCGATCCCGGTCTCGGCGCCTTCGTGACGGTGACCGCGGACGCCGCACGCGACCGAGCCGAGCACCTCGGCCACCGGGTGCCGACGTCGAGGCCGCTGTGGGGCCTCCCGTCCGCCGACAAGGACCTGTACGACCGCGCCGGCGTCGCCACGCGGAACGGAACCACGAGCCTGCCCGACCGCCCCGCGGCAGCCGACCACCCGCTCGTCGCGGCGCTCGACGCCGCCGGTGCGGTGAGCCTCGGGAAGACGGCGTCGCCCGAGTTCGGGATGTCCTCGTCGTCGGAGACCCGGTTCGGCGTGACCCGGAACCCGTACGACACGAGCCGCGCGCCCGGGGGATCGTCGAGCGGTGCGGCGGTCGCGGTCGCGGCCGGACTCCTCCCGGCCGCGGTGGGGTCGGACGGTGGGGGCTCCGTGCGGATCCCGGCGGCGGCGACCGGGTTGGTGGGGCTGAAGCCGAGCCGTGGTCGTGTGCCGTCGATGCCCGGGCGCTCGGGCGTCGGCGGGCTGTCGGTCGCGGGGCCGATCACGCGGAACGTCGCGGACGCGGGCATGCTGCTCGACGCGCTCGTGGCGCCGACCGGGCTCCCGGAACCGCACCCGTACGCGCTGGTCACGCCCGACGTCGGCGAGGGGCCGTTCACCGCCGCGGCCGTCCGCGGCGAGGGGCGCTTCGTCGTCGGACTGCTCGAGGGCTCCCCGTGGGACGACACCGTCGACGTGGTGGTCGACCCCGCGGCGCGCGCCGCCGTCGAGACCGCCGTCCGGGTGCTCGGCGAGGTCGGGCACGGCGTCGAGGACGTCCGGATGCCCCGGGCGCCGTACGCCGACGCCTTCCGGGTGGCGTGGGAGTCGAGCGCTGCCCGGCTGCCGATGGTCCCCGGGATCGACCTGTCCGGGTTGACGCCGCTGGTGTCGTGGCTCGTCGACCGCGGCCGCGCGCTGACCGGCACGCAGGTGCTCGACGCGATGACGGCGCTCGACACCTTCTCGGCGGCGCTCATCGGTGCGTTCGACCGGTTCGACGCCGTCCTCACGCCGACCCTCGCGCTCACGCCGCGGCCGCTCGGCTGGTACGGGTCCGACCCGGAGGAGGACTTCCGCCGCCAGTGCGCCTACTCGCCGTGGACGTCGATGGCGAACGTGGCCGGGCTGCCGGCGATCACGCTGCCCGTCGGTGTGACGGACGAGGAGCACCCGGACGGCGCGGGACTGCCGATGGGCGTGCAGCTCATCGGGCGTCCCGGTGGCGAACGGGTGCTCCTGGCGATCGGCGCGCAGCTCGAGCGACGGCTCCGCTGGCAGCGGCGGCACCCGGCGGCCTGGACCGCCTGACCGGGCGCTCGGTTTCGGAGCCCAGGGCTCAGCCCTGCTTCTCCATCGCCTCGCTGTACTCCTTGCGCATCTTGTCGCCTGCGGCAGCGGTCCACGTCTTCACCCCGGCCTTGACGGCGGCGAGGTTCGTCCGACCGAGCACGTAGTCGTTGCAGACGCTGTTGAACGCCTGGTTCGCCGACTGCGTGGACGTGGCCGACGGGGAGTAGAAGCCGTCGACCGGGTTCTTCACGAGCATGTCCTGCGTGGCGACCTGCCACGCGTGCGACTGGCGGAGCTGCTCGTCGATCCGGACCGCGGTGTTGAGCACCTGCGGACCCGCCGCGAGCCGGTACAGCGAGCTGGCGTTGATCATCTGCTCGCCGGTCTTCGTGAGCACCGCATCCGGTCCGCTGCCGGTGTGGTGCACGTTCTTCTTGCCGTGGGTGAGCGTGAAGGCCTCGCGCGAGCCGAACGGTGCCGACAGGTAGTCGAGCAGCCGGAGCTGGGAGCGGATCCTCGCCGGGGTGGTCTTCTTCAGTGCGGCGAACGAGAAGCTCGACGTGCCCTGGTAGTTCGCGCCCTTCCCGCCGTCGGCACCGAACGGCACGATGCCGCCGGTCACGATCCCCTTCGGCATGGTGACGTCGAGCAGCGCCGAGATGCCGTCGAGGTG
The DNA here is from genome assembly GCF_020882855.1 of Curtobacterium sp. GD1. NCBI lineage: Bacteria > Bacillati > Actinomycetota > Actinomycetes > Micrococcales > Microbacteriaceae > Curtobacterium > Curtobacterium sp. GD1. The sequence continues at coordinate 102,661 of NZ_JAFEVQ010000010.1, forward strand.
CATGAGCACGGTGCCGTTGTTGATGTACGTCTTCGCCTTGGCGCTCTCGAGGCTCGGGGTGTCCGGGTGGTAGATCCCGAGGTTCCAGAGCTTCTTGATGTACGAGAGCATCTCGAGCCAGGCACCGGTCTCGTTCTTGTGCGTGAGCGTCCCGCCCGAGGACTGCTTCCACTGGTTCGGGACGCCGAAGGTCGCGCCGATGAAGTCGTACGACCAGTCGACGCCGCTCGACCCGCCGCCGCCGGCGATCGCGTACCGGCCGGCCTTGGTGTCCGTGACCGCCCTGCAGAGCTCGGTGAACTCGTCCTTGTCCTTCGGCGCGGGGGCTGCGCCGGTGAGCTGTTCGATGAGGTCGGGGCGGCAGACCATGACCGAGCCGAACGGCGGACGATGCTCCGGGACGCCGTAGATCTTCCCGTTGATGCGGGCACTCCGCCACGAGGCGGTGGGGATGTTCGCGAGGTTCGGGTAGTCCTTCACAGCGTCGCCGGACAGGTACTCCGACAGGTCCGAGAACTTCGAGTCGAGCAGCTGCGGGAACCGTGGTGGCATCGCGAAGGTCAGGAACTCGACGATGTCCGGGATGTCGTTGCCCGCCGTCATCGTGGCGAACTTCGTGTCGAACGAGTCGCCGGGGACGAACGTCAGGTCGTACTCGGTGTTCGTCAGACCACCGATGTAGTCGAGGAACGAGTTGTCGGCGGGCGGCGGCGCCGTGTACGTGACGACGAACCCGGACGTCTTCGACCCGTCGGCGACCTTCCCGCTCACCGAGGTGAAGAGTTCGCTGTCCTGGGGGTACGAGTAGTACACGGGCTGCACGACGTCGTTGCCGGGCAGGTCCGGCTTCGGACCCTTCGTGATCGGCACGTACGTCGGCAGCGCGGCGACCGTGTCGGAGATGGTCGCGGCGGTGCCGCCGGAGGAGCAGCCGGCGAGGCCGCCCGCCGCGCTGAACGCGACGAGGCCGAAGGCGGCGCCGGAGAGGAGGGTCCGTCGGCTGAGGCCGGCGGTGGTCGTGTCGGTCATGGCTTCTCCCTTGAAGCGTTCGGGTGGAGGGTGGTTCGGCGGGGCCGCGTCAGCCCTTGACGGCGCCGGTCAGGACGCCCTTGGTGAGGTGGCGCTGGACGAGCGGGTAGGCGGCGAGGATCGGGATGATCGCGATCATCACCACCGCCATCTGGATCGACTCCGCCGGCGGCTGCATGGTCGCGTCCGACCCGGCGCCGGACACCAGGCTCGATCCCTGCAGCACGTACGTCCGGAGCACCAGCTGGAGCGTCCACTTCGTCGAGTCCGACAGGTAGAGCAGGGCGTTGAAGAACGCGTTCCAGTACCCGACCGCGTAGAACAGCCCGACGACGGCGATCACCGCGCGCGACAGCGGCAGCACCATCTGCCAGAGGATGCGGAACTCGCCGGCGCCGTCGATCTTCGCGCTTTCGATGAGCTCCTGCGGGATGCTCATCATGAAGCCGCGGACGACGACCATGTTGAACACGCTGAACGCGCTCGGCAGGATCAGCGCCCAGTAGTTGTCGAGGAGCCCGAGCTGCTTGACCATCAGGTAGAGCGGGATCATCCCCGGCGCGAACAGGAACGTGATGAGGACGAACGTCAGCAGCGGCCGCTGGAAGAGCGATCCCTGCCGGCTGAGCGCCCAGGCGGCGAGGACGGTCGACGCGAGGCTGATCGCCGTGCCGACGATCGTCACCAGGAGCGTGACCACCACGGCGCGGGTGACGACCCCGCCGGACAGGATCTGCACGTAGGCGGAGAGGTCGAAGGACCGTGGCCAGACGACGTAGCCGCCGGCGGCCGTGACGTCGGCCTGGCTCGACACGCTCGTCGAGAAGACGATGAGGAACGGGAACAGCACCACCGCGAGGATCAGGACGATCGCGACGGCCTTCAGTGCGAGGACGACGGGCTTGGGCTTCCCGGCCCAGACCGGACGGACGATGGTGCTCATGATCGCGAATACACTCCCTGCTCACCGAGCATGTGGGCGGCCTTGTTCGCCGCCATGATGAGGACGAACCCGACGAGGCCCTTGATCAGGCCGACGGCGATGCCCGTGGACCAGTTGCCGTCGACGACGCCGTGGTAGTAGACGTAGGTGTCGAGCACTTCGGCGGCATCGGCCCCCACGGCGTTCCGTTGCAGGATGATCTGCTCGAAGCCGACGGACAGCGCCTCGCCGAGCCGCAGGATGAGCAGCAACACGATGATCGGCCGGATGCCGGGCAGCGTCACGTGCCAGAACCGGCTCCACGCACCCGAGCCGTCGATCGCGGCGGCCTCGTACAGGTTGTCGTCGATCGCCGCGAGGGCCGCGAGGAAGATGATCGTCCCCCAGCCGGCGTCCTTCCAGATCACCTGGCTCGTCAGCAGCAGCTTGAACGTCGACGGGTCGCTCATCACGCTGATCGTGCCGGCGTCGAGTTGCCGGAGCGCGTGGTTCACGACACCGCCCGAGCCGAGCGACTGCTGGAAGAACCCGACGACGATGACCCAGGACAGGAAGTGCGGCAGGTAGAGGACCGACTGCACGGTCGCCCGCAGCCACGGCCACACCAGCGAGTGGATGAGCAGCGCGAGGGCGATCGGCACCGGGAAGAACAGCACCAGCTGGATGAACGTGATCTCCAGCGTGTTGAGCGTCGCGCGCCAGAAGTCCGGGTCCGCGAAGAGCACCTGGAAGTTCGACAACCCGACCCAGGGGCTCTGAGCGATCGGGATGTACGGCTGGTAGTCCATGAACGCGATCACGTTCCCGAGCATCGGGACGTACACGAACAGCAGGAGCAGGACCACCGCCGGCGCGACCATGATCAGCAGCGGGTAGTCCCGTCGCAACCTCGCGGTGAACGGGACCTTGCGGGCCACCGGGACGCCGTCGGACCGTGGGGTCCGCGTCTCGGTGGCCGGGTCGACCATCGTCGCGCTCATGTGGCTCCTTTGCTCACGTGGCTGGGGTCCGCGGCCGGACCTCCGGTGGCGGTTTCGTCATCCTGGGACGTCCGTATGATGACGGTCAAGCGAGCGTATTCACCCGCACACGAAACGAACATGGGAGCGACGATGCACCCGACCAGACGGCAGGAACGGATCCTGGCCGAACTCCGTGTCCACGGCAGCCTGTCCGCCTCGGACTTCGCAGCGCGCGAAGGGATCTCGGCGATGACGGTGCGCCGCGACCTGTCCGAACTCGCCGACCGCGGACTCGTGCGACGTGTGCACGGCGGCGCGGTGTCGGTCGAGACACTGCCCACCGCCGGCGCACCGCACCGTCCGGCACCGCGACCCGAGCCGACCACGCGGACCGCGACCGAACCCGGCGCGCTGTTCACCCTCGGACTCGTCGTCCCCGACCCGGGCTACTACTTCCCGAAGATCGTCGCGGGCGTCGCCGAGCGCACCGAGGCCCTCGGCGGACGGGTCGTCCTCGGGGTGTCCCGCTACGACCCGGACCGCGAACGACAGCAGGTCGAACGGCTCATCGCCACCGGGGTCGACGGGCTCCTCGTGACGACCACCGTCGCGGACGCGGTCGACACCCTCGAGCTCCTCGACCGGGCACCGATGCCCGTGGTCGTCGTCGAGCGCTCCCTCACCGAGGCACCCGTCGGCACGCAGCTCGAGTCCGTCCGGAGCGACCACGAGGCCGGGGCCGGGATCGCCCTCCGCCACCTCGCCTCGCTCGGGCACCGGAAGATCGGCATGGCCGTGTTCGAGACCCCGACGACCCCGCAGCTCCGTACCGGCTACGAGCGCAGCGTCCGCCAGCTCGGCCTCGGCACCGACGCACCCGTCGAGGTGATCGACGAGACGCACGCGGTCGGCGAGGCCACACGGGCGTTCGTCCGACGCTGCATCGGCACAGGCACCACCGCGGTGTTCGTGCACTCGGACCACTACGCCGTGGAGTTCGTCGAGACCGTCACCGAGATGGGCCTGACGATCCCGGGCGACCTCTCCGTGGTGGCCTACGACGACGAGGTCGCCGCGCTCGCCGGGGTCCCGCTCACCGCGGTGGCGCCACCGAAGAACGACGTCGGCCGGTTCGCGGCGACGATGTGCTTCGAGCGGATCTCGGCCACGGCGCAGACCGGGTTCGCCCGACGGCACATGACCCTGACGCCGACGCTGAGCGTGCGCGGGTCCTCGGTCGCGCCGGTGTTCGCTTCGTGATCGTTTGCGCGGCCGTTCTTGACATCGAACACCGCGCGGCGCTGGCATGGTGATCGCCGACCGCCTACGAGGAGCCGCCGACGATGACGTCACACCCCCGCACGCACCGCGCCGTACCGCGGGTGTCCGAACCCGTGCCCCCGCCCGGAACAGGCCGCGTACCGGTCGCGTTCGTGATGCCGGAGACGACCTTCGCGCGGGTGTTCGACCACGGGAACCTGGCCGCACTCCACGCCTCCGAGGCGGTCCGGCTCATCGCCGACCGCCCGCTCGACCCGGACGACCCGCGTGACGCCGTGCTCCTCACCGAGGTCGAGGTCCTCGTGACCGGGTGGGGGAGTCCGGAGCTCGACGCGGGCCGCCTCGACCGGATGCCGCGGCTGCGCGCCGTGGCGCACTCCGCCGGGTCGGTGAAACCCGTGGTGGACGACGACGTCTGGTCCCGGGGCATCGCGGTGACCTCGAGCGCCGCTGCGAACGCCGTGCCGGTCGCCGAGTTCACGGTCGCGATGATCGTCCTCGCCGCCAAGCGCGCGTTCGCGACCGCTGCCGCCCTCGGGTCCGCCACCGGGCCCGTCGACGTCGAGGGGTCCTGGCCGGTCGTCGGTATGCACGGCATCACCGTCGGCGTGGTCGGTGCCTCCCGCGTCGGCCGTGCGGTGATCGAGCGGCTCCGGGCACACGACGTCCGAGTGCTCGTCAGCGACCCGTACCTCGACGACGACGAGGCCACGCTGCTCGGTGTCACCGTGGTCGACCTCGACACGCTCGCCGTCACGAGCGACATCGTCACGCTGCACGCGCCGCTGCTGCCGTCCACCCGGGGCATGATCGACCGGCACGTCATCGGCCTGCTCCGCCCGGGGACCACCGTCGTGAACACCGCCCGTGGCGCGATCCTCGACCAGGACGCCCTCGCCGACCGACTCGACCGCGGTGACCTCGCCGCCGTGCTCGACGTCACCGAACCCGAGCTCCTGCCGCCGGACGCGCGCCTCCGCTCGACGCCGAACACCTTCATCACGCCCCACATCGCGGGCTCACTCGGCAACGAGCTCCGCCGGCTCGCCGAGAACGCGGTGCGCGAGACCATCGCCTTCGCCGCGACCGGCGCCTTCACCGACCCCATCGTCCCCGACGGCTTCGCCGTCCAGGCCTGACCGCTGGAACCCCCATGACCGTCACCGTCGACGCCCAGACCCTCACCGACCGCTTCACCGCGACCGCCCGCCGGGCGCTCCGACCGAGGACGTGGCGACCCGCGCCTCCCGTCACCGACCGCGCCGCGTGGGCCGACGTGGCGACGGCGGACCAGGAGGCGCTGCTCGCGGTGGCGAGGGACCGTCGCGACGCCGCCGCGGTCGCCTTCCCGACCCTCTCGCTCTGGGCGCGCTACAGCCGGGACGGCGACCGGCAGCCGTACGAGCGCGCGCAGCGGAACCTGCTCGAGTCGGCCGCTTCGGCCGCGCTCGCGCTCGCGGTGACCGACGAGGACGAGTGGGCGACGGTCCTCGCCGACCAGGTCTGGCGGATCTGCGAACTGCGCGCGTGGTGCCTGCCGTCGCACTACGCGCTGCCGGAGAGCGGCGAGCGGCCGTTCCTGCCGGTGCCGCGCCGGGACGTGCTCGACCTGTCGGACGCGTACGTCGGCGGCATGCTGGCGGCGATCGACGCGATCGCCGGTGAGCGGCTCGAACGCGACGCGCCGGGCATCCGCGCCCACGTGCACCACGAGGTCCGCCGCCGCGTCCTGGACCCGTGGGAACGCGAGGAGTACTTCTGGCACGGGGTCGACGGGCCGCCCAACAACTGGGCGCCGTGGATCGTGTCGAACGTGCTCGTCTGTGCTGCCGTGGTGGAGCCCGACGCCGAGCGACTCGGAGCGACGATCGACCGCGCGCTCGTCATCCTCGACCGGTTCCGGGCCGGGTACGACGCCGACGGCAGCTGCGACGAGGGCGCGACCTACTGGTGGTGGGCCGGTGCGACGCTGTTCGAGGCCCTCGACCTCGTCGAGCAGCTCACCGACGGGGCCTTCGACGGCTTCGTGGTGGAACCGGTGGCCGCCACGGCACGGTTCCCGATGGGCATGCAGATCGACGCCCACCGCCAGGTCAACCACTCCGACGGGTCGCCGGTGCTGCCCGAGAACGCGAACTGGCACCTGTTGGCCCGGTTCGGTGCACGCGTCGGGGACGACGAGGTCGTGCAGCACGCCCGGTGGATGGGGCGCCGGCACGCGTTGCGGTTCGACGGGCAGCTCGCAGCGCTCTTCCGCCGCACCCTCGCCGAGCTCCGGGCACCGGGGTGGCAGGACGCCGGACCCGCGGCGCCGGGCATGCCCACGTCGCTGTACCTGCCCGGCACCGAGGTGGCCGTTGCCCGCTCCGACGCCTTCTTCCTGTCGGCGAAGGGCGGCCACAACGCCGTCAGCCACAACCACAACGACGCGGGGTCCGTCATCGTCTCGCTCGACGGCGAACCCGTCGTCGTGGACGCCGGTGTCGGGGTGTACCGCCGTGAGACGTTCATGCCCGAGCACCGGTACGGCATCTGGACCATGCGGTCGAGCTGGCACAGCGTGCCGTGGCCGAACGGGGTCGAGCAGCACGAGGGGGAGTCGTTCCGGGCCACGGGCACCGAGTTCGCCGACGACGGCGACCGAGCGACGCTGTCCACGGACCTGACCGCGGCGTACCCCGCGTCGTCCGGGCTGGTGCGAGCGGTGCGGATCGCCTCGCTCGACCGGGCCGCCGAGGTCGTCGAGCTGCAGGACGAGTGGGCGTTCGCGGAACCGGGTGTCATGACGCTCGTGCTGTTGACGCTCCACGAACCGGTGGTGACTCCCGGCGGTCTGGACGTCGGGCCGGCACACGTGGCGGTCGACGGCGCGCGCTTCGAGGTGCGCACGGAGCGACGCGAGCTCGACGACGAGAAGCTGCGGGCGGCCTGGGGCGCGGCGCTGCACCGGGTCCTGCTCGTCGAACGCGAGCCCGCCCGCGCGGGGTCGCACACCGTCCGCATCACCCGGGCCACCGCGTGAGTGCGGTTCTGCTCGGCGGGGTCGGACGGTGGACGGACCCCTGGCACCCCTTCGACGAGACGACCGCGGCGCTGACGGCGATCGCGGCCCAGGTCGGGATCGAGCTGTCGTCGTCGTCGGACGTCGACCGGACGCTCGAGTCCTTCGGGGTCGGCCCGCTGCCGTCGCTCGTGGTCGTGGACCTCGGCCTGCCGCGGGACGGCCTGCCGGTGCCGTTGCCCGCAGCGGACCCGGGGTTCCGTCGGCTGCTCGCGAGCCGCGTGCCGATGCTCGTCGTGCACGTGTCGTCGACGTCCTTCGCCGGAGACGACGACTGGGAACGGGCCCTCGGCGGCGTGTGGGTGCGCGGCACGACGATGCACCCGCCGTCCGGACCGTGCACCGTGCACGTGGTCGACGACGAGCACCCGGTCACGGCGGGCATCGGCGACTTCTCGCTCGACGACGAGCGGTACTCCCACCAGCGGGTCTCGGCGGCGGTCCGGGTCCTGGTCGACCACGAGCACGACGGTGTCCGACACCCGCTGGTCTGGGTGCACGAGCGTCCGGGCGGCGGCGTCACGGTCTACGACGGCCTCGGCCACGCCGGGGCGTCGTTCGCCTCGCCGGATCACCGCCGGCTGGTCGCACAGGCGCTGGGATTCCTGATCGAGTCCGGCTCGTGACCGTTCCGGTTCGCGATCGCGGGGGATCGCGAACCGGAACGGTCACGACGGCTCAGGAGACCGTGACGTCCCCGACGACGAGCCAGCCGTTCGTCGTCGTCCCCTGCGCCGCGAGCGCGATCGCCGGGGTGTCCGACCGGGTCGTGTCCACGATCGCGACGCCCCAGCGGTAGGAGCCGCGGGCGACGCCGGCGACCGACGGCGTGTACGAGTACGCGGTGGGCGTGCCCCGCAGCCAGTCCGAGGGCTCGGACGCCGCGTCCACGACGACCCGGACGGGCGTTCCGTCCGCCCCGAGCAGCGCGAGCGCGGCCTTGTACTTGTGCTTCCAGACCGGGAGGTTCGTCGGCAGGAAGCCCCACCCGAGGTTCGTCCACTCGTGGGTGATCGCAGCGGTACCGCCGGCACGGAGCGCGTCCGGGGCGACGACCTTCGACGGGTAGAGCCGGTACCCGCCCTCGGCGTCGAAGCGCTGCGTGAGCGGGGCGGTCTCGGCGGCGAACCACGAGAGTGTCTCGCCGTTCCGGAAGTCCATCATGTTGACGTGGGCCTCGACGGAGTCGTCGAACTCGCCCTGCCGCACGTCGGCGACCGTCTCGTAGCCGCGGGGGTCCTGCGTGACGTCGTGCTGGCCGGTGACCCAACCGCCCTCCATGATGATCGGGCGCCGGTACCGCCACTTCGCGGCCATCGACCTCTCCCAGTCGGAGTAGTAGGTGGTCATCCCGAAGGCGTCGTGGCGGAGGACGTACCCCTTCTCGTACGCGCCGTCGAGCATCCGTTCGCTCTCGGGGTCCGGCGCACCCCAGTCCTTCCCGCCGCCGATCATCCGGTGGTAGTTCAGCGCCAGCGGCACGGTGGTGAAGTGCCGCTGGTACAGGTCGATGATCCAGTCGAACACGGGCTCGCGGTTCGCGGCGTCCCGGTAGAGCATCGAGTGTCCCTCGCCCCACTTGCCGAGGCCGTACCCGTCGATGAAGTCCGTCGTCTCCGGGTCGTCGTACTGCGCGGCGAAGGCGGCGACGAACGCCGCGTACTTCGCCTGGAACACCGGGTCGTCCGGGTAGGGCGACCAGACCGTCTTGCTGCCGGTCTGCGTCTCGTACCCGGAGGCACCCGCGGCCCGCACCCAGTCGGGCGTGAAGTTCGACGCCTTGTCGCGGCTGTCGACCACCACGCGGAACGCCAGCCGGAGTCCCCGACGGCGGGCCTCGGCGAGGATGCCCGCGAAGGCAGCGTTCGTGTCCCATCCGTAGACGCCCTCTGACGGTTCGAGGATCGTCCACGACACCCGCATGTACAGCACCGAGGCGTGGTCGGACACGGTGATCGTGGTGCCGTCGGGCAGCGGGACGTCGTCGTACTGCGTCCAGTAGTCCGCCGCCGGGGTGGACGAGCCGTACAGCGCCCAGCCGTTGAGCGGGTTCTTCAGCAGCGTGGTCGTGTCGGCCGCGAACTCCTTCGTGACCGTGGCGGCGAGGTGTGGTCGGCCGTGCCCTGGTCCGAGGACCCCGCTCGCGGCCGATGCGGTGGCGACGATGCCGAGACCGAGTGCCGTCCGTCTGGTGATGTCGTTCGACGTGCTCATGCGTTCTCCCCTTCGAGAAGCGATCGATGCACGTCGATGCTCCCGAGGGTCCCGCACAGTGGGCAAGGACTCCCGCCCAGTCGAACAGGAGTCGCACACGGCCGGCGCTACGGCAGCGTCGGCGCAGCCTCCACCAGGGTCCGGGTCACCGGGTGCTCCGGCGCATCGAGCAGGGACACCGGCCCGTGCTCGACGATCCGCCCCGCGGACATCACCGCCACCGTGTCGCACAGCCGCTGCACCACGCCGATGTCGTGCGACACCAGCACCAGCGTCAGCCCGAGGTCGTCCGCGAGCGACCGGAACAGCTCGATCACGCGGGCCCGGACCACCACGTCGAGGGCGCTCATCGGCTCGTCCCCGAACAGGATCCGCGGCGAGTGCACGACGGCCCGGGCGATCGCGATGCGCTGCCGTTGGCCGCCGGAGAACTCGTGCGGGTACCGGTCGACGACGTCGGCGGGGAGGTCGACGCGCGCGAGGACATCCCGGACGAGCGCGTCGTGCGAACCGTCGATCCGGAGCGCCCGCAGCGGTTCCGCGACGATCGCGCCCACGCGCATCCGCGGGTCGAGCGAGGCGTACGGGTCCTGGAAGACCACCCCGGTCTCGCGACGGAACCAGCGCATCGCGGCCGCGGACCCGGACGCCACCACCGGACGACCGGAGGCGGTCACGGTGCCTGCGGAAGGCGCCTCCAGGCCGGCGAGCAGCCGCACCAGCGTCGACTTGCCCGATCCGGACTCGCCGACGATCCCCAGGCGCGCCCCGGGCGCGACCGTCAGGTCGACGCCGTCCACCGCGGTCCGGACGGGCCCGGGTTCGAACGGGCCGCGGCGGGGGAGTCGGTAGGTGCGGTGCAGGTCGCGGGCGTGCAGGACGTCGGTCATGCGGAGCCTCCGGTCCGAGGGGCACGACGGGCGGTGGCGCGGGCGGCGTCGACGAGGGCGGCCGTCGCGGGGTGCTGCGGCGCCGCGAGGAGTCCTGCGACCGACCCGTGTTCGACGACCCGGCCGGCGTCGAGCACGACGGCCGTGTCCGCGATCCGGGCGAGCACCGCGAGGTCGTGCGTGACGAAGACCATGCCCGCGGTGAGGCCCTCGAACAGCTCGAGGATCCGGGCCTCGGTCGTGACGTCGAGCGCCGTGGTCGGTTCGTCGGCCACGAGGTAGGACGGCTGGCCGGCCATCGCCATCGCGATGCAGATCCGCTGCCGCTGCCCACCCGAGAGCTGGTGCGGGTACTGCCGCAGCATCGACTCGGGATCCGGCAGGCCCACGCTGACGGCGAGGTCGAGCGCGGCAGCCGCTGCGGCACGCCGGTCGAGCCCGCGGTGCAGCCGCAGCGGTTCGGCGATCTGCGCGCCGACCCGGCGGAGCGGGTCGAGCGCGGTGCCGGGTTCCTGGAAGACCATCCCGATGCCGGCGCCGCGGTGGCGGGCCCGCTCGCGGTCGGGTAGGCCGACGAGCTCGGTGCCGTCCAACCGGACGCTGCCGGTGACGGTCGCGCCGGTCGGCTCGAGTCCCATCAGGGCGAGCGAGGTCATCGACTTGCCGGACCCGGACGCGCCGATCACGCCGACGCGGCGGCCAGGAGGCACGGTGAACGTCACGTCGTCGAGGATCGTCCGACGGTCGATGCGGACCGTCAACCCACGCACCTCGAGCCCGGAGGCTGCGGTGCCCGGAGTGGTCGCGTCGCTCATGCGGTCACCCCCGTGTTCGTCGTGGCCGGGTCGTCCGGCGTGCGGGGCGCGGGTCCGCCACCGGCCGCGCGGTCGTTCGTGGTCAGTCGCGGGTCCGTCGCGTCGCGGACCGCGTCGCCGAGCAGCGACAGTGCCGCGACGACCAGGGCGATGGCCGCACCGGGCCAGGTGGCGCTCCAGGGGTGAACGCCGATGTACGTCTGCAGGTCGGCGAGCATGCTGCCCCACGAGGCCGTGTTCGAGCCGGCGCCGTACCCGAGGTACGAGAGCCCGGCCTCGGCGAGGACTGCGGTGGCCATCGCGAGCGAGAGCTGCACGGTGAACAGCGGCGCCGCGTTCGGCACGAGGTGGCGGAACAGCACCCCGGCACCGCCCACGCCCGACGCCCGCGCGGCGGTGACGTAGTCGCTGCGGGCGATGCGGCGGATCTCCCCGCGGGCCACCCGGGCGATCGTGACGCCGAAGGACAGGCCGACGCTGACGATCACGACGCCGAGCGACCCGCCGGCGATCGCGGTGAGCAGCATCGCGGTGAGGAGGGTGGGGAACGCCACGAGGATGTCGAGCAGGACGGCCGTGCCCTCGCGGACCCAGCGCGCGGTGAGCGAGCCGATCGCGGTGAGGACCATGCCGACGACGCTCGCGATGACGCCGGAGCCCACCGCGACGAGCACGGTCGTGCGGGTACCGGCGAGCAGGTAGCTCGCGATGTCCCGGCCGGAGGCGTCGGTGCCGAACCAGTGCGCGGGGCTCGGCGGCTCCCACTGGTGGAAGGGGTCGGCGCGGAAGGGGTCCTGCGGCGTCCACACGAGCGACACCACGGCGAGGACGACGAGCAGGCCGAGGACGACCACGGCGAAGACCCCGGTCGGCCGGGCGAGGAGCCGGCGGATCACTCGGACACCTCGCGCTGTCGGGGGTCCAGCGTGCGGTGCACGACGTCGACCGCGAAGCCCACGAGCAGCACGAGCCCGGTCAACACGAGCAGCTCGGACTGCACCTTCGTGATGTCGCGGCGCCCGACGTCGGTGACGAGCATGCGTCCGACGCCGGGGAGCGAGAAGAGCTGTTCGACGACGACGGCCCCGACCAGGAGCCCGGCGATCTGCACGCCGAGCACGGCCAGCACGGTCAGCGCCACCGACGGGAGCCCGTGCTTGACGAGCGCCTGCGTCCGGGTGAGCCCGATCGCCGCCGCCGTGCGGACGTGGTCGGCGTCGAGCACCCCGAGCGTCGCCGAGCGGGTGAAGCGCAGGATCACCGCACCCTCGACGGCGCCGATCGTCAGTGCGGGCAGCACGAGCGCGGCGAACGCCCGACCGGGTTCGTCCCAGCCGTCGAGCGGGAAGCCCTGCGTCGGGAGCCAGTGCAGCGTGACGGCGAACAGCGCCACGAGGAGCATGCCGGCCCACACGATCGGGATCGCCGCGACCGCCTGTGCCACGAAGGCGATGACGGCCCCGCCCGGGCGACGCCGCAGCACCGCCGCGAGCACGCCGAGCGGCACCCCGATGACGAGCGCGGCGACGAGCGACATGGCCGCGAGCGGCAGCGTGACGCTGAGCTTCTGGGCGATCTCGGGTGCGACCCGTCCGTCGGTGACGAGGGACCGCCCGAGGTCGCCGCGGAACAGCCCGCCGATCCAGTCGAGGTACTGCACGACGACCGGTCGGTCGAGCCCGAGCTGCTGGCGCAGTTCGGCCACCTGCGCCGGCGACGCCTGGGTGCCCGCGACGATCTGCGCCACGTCGCCGGGCAGCACCCGGAGCGTCGCGAAGATGATCACGCTGGCCACGAGCAGGCCGACGACGAGCAGGAGCACCCGCCCGATGAGGAACCGGGTCACGACACCGATGCTACGGGAGCCGTGGTCCGTGCCCGCCTCACTTGACGGCGAGCTTCGACAGGTCGAGGCGCGAGTTCGTGCCGTCGTACGGGAAGCCCGTGACGCCCTTCCGTACCGCCGTGATCGACGTCGCCGTGTAGAGCCACTCGCCGGCGGCGTCCTCGCTGACGATCCGCGCCGCCTTCTGCAGGTCGGCGACCTTGGCGGCTTCGTCCGTCGCGGCGACCGAGTCGGCGTAGAGCGACTGCACCTCGGCGTTGTCGTAGCCGAAGTAGTACTCCGGGTTCGCCCAGTTGCCGAAGTCGCGCGCCTCGACGTGGTTCACCATCGACAGGTCGAAGTCGCGGGTGCCGCTCTTCGGTGCTTCGAACACCTGCGACAGCCAGGTGGCGAAGTCGACGCGCTTGACCGTCAGGGTGATGCCGACGTCGGCGAGCTGCGACTTCAGCACGTCGCCGATCGTCGCCGAGTAGATGTTCGCGTACGTCAGCGTGAGGTCGAGCTTCGGGTGACCGGCCTCGGCGAGGAGCTTCTTCGCGTTCGCGGGGTCGTACGCGTCGATGTCGGTGAGGTCCTGGTAGCCGGGGTCGAGCTCGGGGATCGGGCCGCCCTGCTCGACGCCGGTGCCGCCGATCGCCTTGATGATCGCCTTGGCGTCGATCGCCTGCCGGATCGCCTGTCGCACCCGCTTGTCGGTGAACGGCGCCTTCTGGTCGTTGAACGCGAGCGTGTACTTGTCGGTCGTCTTGCCGGTGTGCAGCGAGATGTCCGAGCTGTTCTGCAGCTGGCTCTTGAGCGTGCCGTCGACGGCGGTCTGCACGTCGAGGTCGCCGTTCGCCATGGCGTTCACCGCGGTGGACGGCTGCGTGATGTAGCGGAAGACGACCTTGGCGACCTTCGCCTTCGTGCCCCAGTAGTCGGCGTTCCGCTCGAACGTGAGCGAGTCACCCTGCTTCCAGCTCGACACCTCGTACGGGCCGGTGCCGTTGGCGCTGTCGGACAGGTCGTTCTTCGCCGCCTTCTCGAGGACGAGGCCGGCGCGCCCCGTGAGGTTCCAGAGCAGGTCGGAGTCGGGCTTCGCCAGCTTGAGCTCCACCACACCGGAGGACGGCGAGGTGATCGACGTCACGTTGGCGAGCTGCGCGGAGTCGACGTACGAATCGTTCGACTTGACCTGCTGCAGCGACCAGACGACGTCGGCCGCGGTGACGTCCTTGCCGTCCTGGAACGTGGTGCCGTCGCGCAGCGTGAACGTGTACGTCAGGCCGTCGTCCGACACCGCGTGCTTCGACGCCAGCACGTCGCGGACGTCACCGTCCGCCGTGCGGCCGACGAGCCCCTGGTAGACGTTGTCGATGAGCACCTGGTCGAGTGCGGCACCGGACTGCGTGCGGATGTCGAGGCTCGTCGGTTCGAGGACGAGACCGACGCGGACGGTGGCGTCGGTGCCGCCGTCCTCGTTCGAGGATCCGGAGCAGCCGGTCAGCACGAGGGCCGAGGCGACGGCCACCGCGGTGGCGGCGAGGGCCGCGCGGCCGAGGCGGGAGGTGCTGCGGGCGGGGAGCGGACTCATGGGTGGTGGGTTCCTTCCGGCGCGGTGGCGACGGTCGTCGCGCGCGCTTGCACGAGGTTAGCGGCGGCCGGGGTGCTCCGGCGACGGTTCTTCGATCCGGTGCAACAAACCGTTACGTTCCGCCCATGCCCGGATCGCCGTGGCCAGTTCGAGGGGGGCCTGGTTCTGCACGGCGTGCCGGGCCTCGACCGTGACGATCTCGGCGTCGGGCAGGCGCTCGGCGAACTGGGCGTGCAGCTTCGGTGACACGTAGCCGCGGTCGCCGCGGACGAGCAGGATCGGGACGTCGAGGGCCTCGAGGTCCGGCCACGCGTCCGCGAACCGCCCCACCGACGAGGTGCGTCCGGCGGGGAGGTGCGGGAAGTGGTGGCGCCGCACGAGTCGCCCGTCGGCCCCGAGCCGTGTGGTGTGCCGGGCCTCGCGCAGGAGCACCGCGCGGTCGTCGCCGACGCGGGCCTCCACGGCGCGGTCGACGACCTGTTCGAGCGACGTGAACGGCTCCTCGGCCTCGAGCGCGCGGGCGATCCGGTCGACGGCCCGCTGGGCGAAGTCCGGTGACATGTCGACGAGCACGAGTCCGGTGACGCGTTCCGGCGCGGTCGCTGCGAGCCGGGCGGCGAGGATCGCGCCGAGGGAGTGCCCCACGACGATCCCCGGCCGGACCCCGAGCGCGTCGAGGGCCGCGAGCACGCTCGGTGCCGTCGCGCCGGCCCCGTAGTCCGCGTCGTCGCGCCACCCGGACCGGCCGTGGCCGGGCAGGTCCACGGCGACCGCCGGCTCGCCGACGGCGAGCGCGGTCTGGTCGAAGCTGTGGGCGTCGATGCCGAGCCCGTGCAGGTAGGTGATCCGCGCCTCCTGGCCGTCCGCCGTGTCCCAGCGGATCGCGGCGATCTCCTGTCCGTCGGTGGTTCGGACCACCTGCCTGGAGGCGCGCATCGGCGCCGTCACGCCGCTCGCGTGGGCGAGGTCGGCCAGGTCTGCGAATTCGTCGTCGGCATCGGGCACGGGGACGATCCTCGCACCGTGCGGACCCTTGGGTCTCTTAGGTAAGGCATGCCATACTTGCCGTCGTGGCAGCCCGGTACCGTGTCTTCTCCGTCCGCGTGGCAGCCGTCACGTCCCTCACCCCGCACTTCGTCCGGGTGACCTTGACGGGCGACGCCCTCGCCGAGTTCTCGTCCGTCGGCCTCGATCAGCGCATCAAGATCGTGCTGCCGATCCCCGGGCACGGCTTCACGGACCTGCCCGACGGCGAGGACTGGTACGGCGCCTGGCGTGCCCTGCCCGACGCGGTCCGGAACCCGCTCCGCACCTACACGGTCCGCTCCTTCCGCCCGGACGCCCGTGAGCTCGACATCGACTTCGTCGCGCACGGCGACACCGGACCCGCCTCGCGCTGGGTCTCGGCGTGCCGGGTCGGCGACGAACTGCGCATCGTCGGGCCGGCGGTGCCGGCGTCGCCCGCGGAGCTCCCGACCGGTGCGGCCGAGTTCGACCCCGGCGCCGCGAACCGGATCCTGCTCGCCGGCGACGAGACCGCCGCCCCGGCCATCTGCGCCATCCTCGAGGCGCTCGACGTCGCCACCGTCGGCCACGTCTTCATCGAGGTCCCGACCGACGCCGATCGGCTGCCCGTGTCCGCGCCCGCCGGGGTCGAGGTCCGCTGGATCGCCCGGAACGGCGCCTCGCACGGCGTCCGGATGACCGACCAGGTGCACGCCTGGGCGTCGACCGTCGCGGCGGGGCCGGCGTGCGGCGACGCGGGGGAGCTCGCGGACGTCGACGTCGACGAGCAGGTGCTCTGGGACATCCCGGCCGGCGACGAGCCGCGACCCGTCTACGCGTGGATCGCGGGCGAGGCCGGGTGCGTCAAGGAGCTCCGCCGGCACCTCGTGCGCGGGGTCGGGCTCGACCGGAAGCAGGTCGCGTTCATGGGGTACTGGCGGCACGGCAAGGCCGAGAATTGACCGGTTCCGTCGACGGTGCCGGGGCTGCGTCGACTGTGCCGGCGACCGCGCTCGGGGCCCGGGGGCTGACGCTCGCGTACGACGACCGGGTCGTGGTGTCCGCGCTCGACGTCGACATCCCGGACGGTGAACTCACCGTCATCGTCGGGCCGAACGCCTGCGGCAAGTCGACGCTGCTGAAGTCGTTCGCGCGGACGCTCAAGCCGACCGCCGGCACCGTGTACCTCGACGGGTCGCCGATCTCGTCCCTCCGCCCGAAGGCCGTCGCACGCCGCGTCGGGATGCTCCCGCAGACCCCGATCGCGCCGGACGGCATCACCGTGCGCGACCTGGTGTCCCGGGGGCGGTTCCCGCACCAGGACCTGCTGCACCCCTCGTCGGGGTCGGACCGGCGGGCCGTGCAGGCCGCGCTCGAGCAGACGTCGACCGTGTCGCTCGCCGACCGCAGCGTGGACGAGCTGTCCGGCGGGCAGCGACAGCGGGTGTGGATCGCGATGGTGCTCGCGCAGGAAACCGACATCGTCCTGCTCGACGAGCCCACCACGTTCCTGGACATCGCGCACCAGTACGACGTGCTCGAGCTGGCCTCGGCGTTGCACGCGGCCGGTCGGACCGTCGTCGCGGTGCTGCACGACCTCAACCAGGCGGCGCGGTACGCCACGCACGTGATCGCGATGCGTGACGGGTCGATCGTGGCGTCGGGGCCGCCGGCGTCGGTGGTGACGGCCGACCTCGTCGAGGACGTGTTCGGGCTGCCGTGCGTGGTCGTCGCCGACCCCGAGACGGGCACGCCCCTCGTGGTGCCGCGGCGCCCCGCGGCCTGACGCGCGGGCGCGCCGCGCCGCGGGCGCGTGGACGGGCGGGCGGGCGCGCGCTCGCGCCCGGTCAGGTCGCACGAAGTGCCGCTCGCGCGCGCCGCGGGCGGCACTTCGTGCGACCCGGGCGTCACGTCCGCGGCGTGTCGTGCGACCTCGAGACGGACGTGACCCGTCGCGGTGGGCGCGCACCGTTCCGGACGGGAGGCACGGTGCGAGACCGTCCCGAGCCTCCCGTCGGGGTGTCGGCCAGCTCCACCCCCGCGAGGTCGCGAGAACTGCCGCTCGCGCGCCCGGCGCGCGGCACTTCGTGCGACCTCGCCGCCGCACGCGCGGCGTGTCGTGCGACCTCGGGGCGGGCGCGCGGGCGCGCCGCGCGTCAGCGGTAGTTCCCGTCCTCGAGGCCGGCCTCGATCTCGAACCGGTTCCGCAGCGGATCCTGCCCGGCCAACGCGTACACGATCGGCATGAGCATCCCGTACCGCCGCCACTGGTCGACGTGCACCCGCTCGTGCCGGAGCACCCGGTCGCCGTCGTTGTCCCGCGTGAGGTAGACCGATCCCACGCACGTGCCACCGCGGCGGAACACCCACCGCGGCAGCCCGGTGCACACGATCAGCCCGTCGACGACCCGCACCTTCCCGGTGGAGAGCGGGACGCCGACGGCGAGGCCGACCGCGGTCGCGAACGCCCACCCCGCCCGGGACACGGGGGAGTCGAGCAGGGGGTTCCGCACCGCTACTCCGGGCGGCCGTAGGTCTCGAGCAGTCGCAGCCAGATCTCGTTCATCGTCGGGTAGGCGGGGACGGCGTGCCAGAGGCGGTCGACCGGGACCTCGCCCACGACGGCGATCGTCGCGGCGTGCAGCATCTCGGCGACGTCCTGCCCGACGAAGGTCACGCCGACGACGACCCCGCGGTCCTCGTCGACGACCATCTTCGCCCGCCCGGTGTAGCCGTCCGCCTGCAGTGAGGCGCCGGCGACGTTGCCGAGCTCGTACTCGACCGCCCGGACGTTCAGCCCCTGCTCGCGGGCCTTGGCCTCGGTCAGGCCGACACTCGCGACCTCGGGATCGGTGAAGGTGACCTGCGGGACCGCAGCGTGGTCGGCGGTGGCGACGTGCGCACCCCACGGTTCGGTGTGCAGCGGCGTGCCCTGGTGCCGGGCGGCGATCGCCTCGCCCGCGGCACGCGCCTGGTACTTGCCCTGGTGGGTGAGGAGCACGCGGTGGTTGACGTCGCCCACGGCGTAGAGCCAGTCGGTGCCCTGCACGAGCATCGTGTCATCGACCTGCAGCCAGTCGCCCGCGGCCAGCCCGACGGACTCGAGGCCGAGGTCCTTCGTGGTCGCGGCGCGTCCGGTCGCGGCGAGGACCTCGCTCGTGATGACCGTCGAGCCGTCGTCGAGCGTCGTCGTGACGAGGCCGTGCTCGTCACGGTCGACGCGGGTGGGGTTCACGCCGGTGCGGACGTCGACGCCCAGCTCGCGGAGGGAGTCGGCGACGAGCTCTCCCGCGAACGGCTCCATGCCGCCGAGGAGCCCGTGCCGTGCGACGAGCGTGACCTTCGCCCCGAGGGACGCCCACGCGGTCGCGAGCTCCGAGCCGGAGACCCCGCCGCCGATGACGAGCAGGCTCTCGGGCACCGTCTGCGCGCTGGTGGCCTCACGCGTGCCCCACGGCGTCGCGTCGGCAAGCCCCGGGACGTCGGGGAGGATGTGCAGCGAGCCCGTGACGACCGCGATCGCCGCGGTTGCCGTGTACGTCGTGCCGTCGACCTCGATCGTCTTCTCGCCGGTGATCCGGGCGTGGCCGCGGATGAGGTCGATGTCGGCGGACTCGAGCCACGAGACCTGGCCGTCGTCCTTCCAGTCCGAGGTGAAGGAGTTCCGTCGGGCGAGCACGTGCGCCGCGTCGAGGTCGCCTGTGACCGCCTGCTTCGCACCGTCGAGTCGCTTCGCCGCGGCGAGCGCGTGCCCGCTGCGCAGCAGGGCCTTGGACGGCATGCACGCCCAGTAGGAGCACTCGCCGCCGACGAGCTCGGCCTCCACGATGGCGACCGACAGGCCGCGCTTCTTGGCGTAGTCCGCCACGTTCTCGCCGACTGCGCCGGCGCCGATCACGATGAGGTCGTAGTCCGTCATGTCGCCGAGCGTACGCGGATCGGCATGGGTCATGCCGGGCGCGGTGCGTACCCCTGGAGAACGGGTCCGCGGGGGAGCGCCGGGACCGTCAGACGGTGCGGGACGCGCTCGTCAGCGCGCCGACCGCACGCAGGATGACGCCGAGGTCGTCGACCGCGCGGTCCGGGTCGACCGGCGCGAACCCGGTCAGGGCCGCGCCCGCAAGTCGTCGTCCGCGCGTGGCGGCCTGGATGCGCTCGACGAGACCGGCGCCGTCCAACCCGAACGGGACGGGCTCGAGCAGCCCGTCGACCTCTGACGGGTCGAGGACGTCCAGGTCGACGTGCACGAACACCGCCTGGGCACCGGTGGCGTCCACCGCTGCCGCGATCGCGTCCGGGGTGGCGGCGTCGACGTCGAGGTGCACGATCCCGGCACGGTCGAGGGCGCCTGCCTCGGCGTCCTCGACCCCGCGCACGCCGGCGACGACGACGGACGACGCTGCCAGGGTCGGGAGGGCCGGGAACAGGTCGTCGGGGCGGTCCACGAGGATGCGGAGCACGGCGGTCTCGGCGGCGACGGGCTGGGCGCGGTTGAGTGCCCGGAAGCCGCTCGACCCCGCGATCCGCACGAAGGCGGTGTCCGGTGCGAGCCCGACCGTGGCGCCGAGCACGCTCGCACCGTCACCGCCGACGACGAGGACCGGCTCGCTCGACACCGTGGTCTCCTCGGCGACCCGTTCGGCCACCGAGAGCACCGAGGTGTACCGGGCGACGGCCGTCTCGAGACGATCGCCGGCGCCCGCCGGGACGTCGACCACGGTGGTCGACGCGCGCGGGAGGTCGGCCGCGATCGCCGCGGCTCCGTCCCCGAGGCGCATCGCACGGGACGACGCCGAACCCTGCCACTGACCGACCACGAGGAACTGCATCGTGCCAGTCTGTCAGGCGGGGTCCGGCGTCGTCCGAGGAGCGCGTCAGATGCTCGACGAACCGCCGGACTTCAGGGCGGCGAGCCGTGCCTCGACCTCGGCGTCCTTGCCCACGTCCTCGAGGCTCTCGAACTGCGAGTCGAGGCTCGACGACTGCAGCTCCTGCTGGCCGAGGACCTTCGCCTCTTCGCGGCGCACCTTCTCCTCGAAGCGGCCGAGGTCGCTCGTCGGGTCGAGCACGTCGATGTTGCCGAGCGCGTCGTTGACCTTGGACTGCGCCTCGGCCGTCTTCGACCGGGCGACGAGGTTGTCGCGCTTCGAGCGGAGCTCCTCGAGCTTCTGCTCCATGCCGGCGAGGCCCGACTTGAGCTTCTCCACCGCCTCGTTCTGCGAGGCGAGGTTCGGCTCGGCGTCCTTGACCTCCTGCTCGGCCGCGATCTGCTTGCCGATCGCGATCTTGGCGAGGTTGTCGAACTTGTCCGCCTCGGCCGTCTTGCCCTCGGTGCGGTACTTGTCTGCAGCGGAGGAGGCGTTGGCGGCCTTCTGGCCCCACTCCACCGCTGCCCGCTTGTCCTCTTCGTGGTCCTGCTCGAGCAGTCGGACGTTGCCGATCGTCTGCGCGATCGCCGTCTTGGCGTCCGCGATGTTGTTCGTGTAGTCCCGCACGAGCTGGTCGAGCATCTTCTGGGGATCCTCGGCGTCGTCGATGAGCTGGTTGATGTTCGCCCGGACGAGGGTCGAGATCCGCCCGAAGATCGTCTGCTTTGCCATTGCTGTTCCCTTTCGTGGAAGGACTGGTGTGGTGCTGTTGGTCTGTGGTGCCCGGTCTAGAAGCGGCCGCCGCCGGAGAAACCGCCCCCGCCGCCTCCGCCGC